>NZ_LJHZ01000148.1:0-1341 GCF_001296055.1 Novosphingobium sp. AAP93 | reverse complement strand
GAAGCAGTGAATCAGGTCAGCCCGCCGAGCGCCAGAGTTTTTCGAACCGTCCAGCTTGGTCGTGCTTGACCATGCGTTCGATTCGCTGGTGCGCTACGGCGGGCTTTCCAGCCAGTTCAGCCCCCTGTTCTGGCACTTGGGCGACCTGGGTGTCAGCGTGTTCTTCGTGATTAGCGGGTTCATCATGATGTTCACCGCCGGCGGGGACTTTGCCCGGCCCGGCGCGCTGGGCACGTTCCTGGCCAAGCGGTTGATCCGCATTGTGCCGCTCTACTGGCTAGCGACGCTCCTGATGTTCGCGATGTCGGGCGGTTGGAAACGCGGTGCGATCGGCTTTTCCGAGCTGGCCATGTCCTTTCTGTTCATCCCCTATCGCGGGACCAACAGCGGGCTGATCCAGCCCGTGCTCGGGCAGGGCTGGACGCTCAACTACGAAATGTTCTTCTACGTGATCTTCGCGCTGGCCCTGCTGTTCAAGGACCGGATCGGCATCGCGCTGATGGCGATGTTTTTCATCGGCCTGCCCGCGGTGGCGCTGGCGACGAATGTTTCCGGGGTGCATTGTGGGACCGCAGCGGTGTTCTACGACAATCCGATCATGCTGCTGTTTCTGTCAGGCGTGCTGGTGGGATGGTTCTATCGTCAGCGCCCGGACGCCCTGCGCCTAGGCTATCCGTTCTTGCTGATTGGGGCGATTCTGGCGACAGACGTGATCGCGGCTGCAGCAATGGGCAGTGCGGTGGCAAGCCCGGTCTTCGTGACGGCGAGCCGGGTGCTGTGCGTGGCGACGGTAATCGTCAGCGTGTTTGCGACAAACGTCACCGAAGGCGCCGTCGAGCGGCTGTCAGAAATTGTCGGCGATGCCTCTTACAGCACCTACCTGTTCCACACGTTCGTGCTGGCGGTGATGAATCGCACGGTGCCCACCGATGGCGCGGTGCATGGCACGATCTTTGTTGTGCTGGCGGTGATCGGTGCAAATCTGGTTGGTCATCTATGCTTCCGCCTGCTCGAAAGACCGCTGAACCAGATACTCAGACCAGTCTTCGTGTTGCGATCGGCGCGGCCCTCTGCGTGAAGTTCACGGGCTCCTGACTGACGCGTAAGGCTGCACCCGGCCGCGGTGGAAACCGGCATTGCGGTAAACGTGCGCCAATATGGTGAGGTTAAATTTTTACCAATTTGGGACTTTTCTGCAACCCTGCCCCTGTAATTGGACATGACGCGCGGCAGAGTAGCAGCATCGGTCGGGCACTTCCATCACAGCCCTGACCGGTCGCGCCTACCTAATGAGACCTGTTCGCGGTTGGGCGTGGACAGGGTCGTTGATTGCTGATTCTA
>NZ_LJHZ01000147.1:0-15682 GCF_001296055.1 Novosphingobium sp. AAP93 | reverse complement strand
AACGCCGTCGGTGACCTCATGACCTGGACCACCGTGGCCTGAGAACACCGCTTACGTATCATAGACGTTCCAGTTCCATTCATCGCTAGCAGTATCGGCAGGGCGAATATCAGCAATTCCCAGTGCGGTATTGGGGTCGAGAAGGGCAGTGAGATTTGCGGCTGTTACGCGGGTCGCATATTTGACGGTGGCAACGACATGATTGCCAGTGTCGTACTTGTACTCGACCAGTGAACCATCAGCCGCAATAGCGCCTGTCTTGCGGCTTGCGCCATCGTAAAGAGCGTAACTCGCATTGCCGCTGTGATCGAAGACAACGCGCAGGCGACCAAGCTTGTCGTAGAGATGGCCTGGTGACAGCTCTACCGAGGGCGCTGAAGCGATAATCGTATCGCCGGCCACGGCACCCGTGCCCGAGTTACCGGCGTAGAGCTGCGGCCTCGCGGTGTCGGCAACGGCAAAGCGCCGCACTATCCGTACCCTTGTCTCGGTCGTGGCCGACAGGTTGGTGATGTCAAACAGGCTACCGGACGATTGTGTCAACGTGCCCGGACCACTGACGATCGTCGCCGTAGAGTCCGCGTTGGCGCCCCATGCGCTCGTTGCGCCGTAGATACCGAGCCTTGCGTTCGTGTTCCCGGTCGTTCCTCCGCCCGCCTTGAGCGTAATCTCGAAGACAAACATCTCATTGGGATCGACTGCCTGAAGCACCCCGCCGGTGGATCCGCTCGTGCCCGAGGCGGTGGTCGTATAGAGATAGGCCGGATTGCCCGCGATCGCTGTGGCGGCTGTCCGCGTCACATTCGAGAGCCAGTACTGGCTCGCGTTCGCCAGATCTGGCTCCAGATTGCCCTGGCTGTCCACCTGCGCGACGAGCTCACCCGCAAGATTGTAGACCGAGGTCTGCACCAGTCCGCTTGCGAGCTTGACAACCGTCGTGCTGGACTTGTCCTGGAAGGATACCGTCGTCACACCGCCATCAGCGCCTGTGCTACTGATCGCGCGGCCAAGGCCATCATAAACATAGGTGGCAGCGGCCTGCGGGACCGGCGCAGCCGGATCGCCCGCCACTTTCGAGATCAGGCGGCCTTCCTGATCGTAGACGTAGGTATATTGCGTTGTTCCGTTGCCGGTTGAGGCCGCACCGGCTGTGCTGGCGGCACCATAGTCAATCGACGTCAGCAGATTGCCCCGCTGGTCGTATGTATATGCCGAGATTTCGGTCGAACTGCGATCTGTCAGCGCGTTGCGCCATGCGTTCATCTGCGCTTCGGTGGGTGCATCCGTGCCCGCAAGACCTGTCAGATCATATGTGTGCTCCGGGTAGCCGACTTCAGTGGCGAGCTGGCCAGCTGCAGTGTACTGAAACTCCTTCACCTCGCCGAGGGCGCCAATTGTGTAACGAAGGTGCCATTCTGCATCGTAGACGTACCGCGTGGTGTGCGTCGTGCTTACGCCGTAGACCGTTGCGTCATCGGACGCTTTCGACGTCTCGGTCTTGAGCTCGTTGTTGGCCCCGTACGTCCTTGTGGTTGTGGTCGTCCCGGAGCTCACACCCTGCGAGACACGCGTCAGCCAGTTGCCGTTCGCATCGTAGGCGGTCCAGGAGGTCGACCGGCCTTGCGCGTCAATATACTGCGTAACATTGCCATTGGCGTCGTAGAAAAACTGCACCGTCTGCGCAGCAGCGCCTGTCACCGCCTGCGGCATGGTGACACGGCTCAGATTGCCGATGTTGTTTCCGGTTGTCGCGTAATAGAGCTTCGTGTCCAGGCCCGCCGCATCGGTGACCTTCGTGTAGGTCCCGTTTGCATCGGACTGTGCGTACGTCAGCGTCGTGGTGCGCGACACGCCGGAAGCCACGGCTTGCGTCAGCTGATAGACCCGGCCAGACGCATCGTAACTGATGGCCAGACTGGAACCATCGGTCTGGATAATCCCGGTGATCCGCCCGCTTGTATCGTAAGTATAGTTAATATTGTAGGTCGCGCCATCGACAATTGAAAGGTCGCCGGGCGTAAGATCGGTCTTGATCGCGGTCAGCCTGTGCTGTGCGGTCGAGGTATCATAGTCGTACCAGGTTGAGACCTGCGTTTGCTGCGGCGTCCCGGCGACGCCAAGATTAACGTACTTGGTGACAATCTTGGCGATATCGTTGGTGCCACTGTTGTAGCTCAGCGTGATCGTCCCCAGCGGAATGGGATTGCCGCTACCGTCGAGCACATTGGCGCCCCCGGCATCCGTCAGATAACCCGCCGTCTGGATCGATAGCAGCCGGTTGCCGTTTGTTTCATAAGTCAGGAGGATCGTATTGCCATCAGCATCGCTTTGCGATGCGAGCTTGCCGGCCAATGCGGCCGGCGTAACCGTATTGTCGTAGTAGACTTCTTTGACTTGGGTGTCGCCGTCCGTCCAAACCCAGGTCGAGCTTACGTGTTCGAGAGTGTCGTAAGCGCCGGCACCATCGCTCGCAACGAACTTGCTGCCGTTCCAGCTATAGGCCACTTCGGCACCGTCGCCGCCAACCCGGAAGACCTGGCTACCTGTCGTTGGCGTTGCATTGGTTGCAAAGACGCCGCCATAGATCCGCCGGTCATAATTCTGCCGCCAGCGATCTCCGTTCTCATCGATCGGGACGCCGGAGCCTTGCGACAGGCTGTTGTAGGTCTGGACAAAAGCGGCATCGAGCCCCTTGCCTACCAGGAATTCGTCCTGTCGCTGAAGCACGAGATCGCCGGTATAAGCATTGACCTGGACGCCCTCGCCCGCGCGCCCCAGCAAAGGATTGCCGATGAAGCCGGTAAGCCCCCGATCCCCGAGAACCGCCGCCGATCCTGTCTCCAGCCCCAGCGTGCGCCCCGTGAAAATCGCAACCATCGATCAGCCTCCAACCGCTCGAAGGCATCAGGCAACTGGCCCGATCCTCCCCGTTCAGCGACAAATCGGAACAATCGGGAAAAAGTTTAGAAAAATCTTTTTGCGGGTTTCGGAACGCCGGAGGCGGTAGCGCAAGGTTCAAACGGCCAACGGCTTTGCCCTCTTGGTGTATACCGTTACTGCGCCGTCCGCCCCAGCAAGGCCTCAGCCCTCGCAATGAGTTCAAGCCCGGCAGGCGAGTCTTCAAGCGTTGCCAGGACGCCCAGCACAACCTTGTCGAATGCCGGATCACCAACCAGCGTTTCGCCCAGCTTCTGGGCCAGCATGGCGCGCACCAGCGCTTTCCTGAAAGCCCGTTCGTCCAGCATCCGCATCGCCGCCATGGCCTCGATACGCTCGCGCGGTGATGCCTGCTGCGCCAGAGGCTCAGGCACGCGCTGCTGCGCGCGTTCAAGCCGCTCCCGCAGCAGCAACATGACCTGGTCTGTGGGCGAAATCCTCGACATGGCCGATCAGTGCGGCCGGCCCGACACGTTCAGCTGGCCAAGGAGCAGGCTCGTCGCGGACATCGTCACATCACGGCCCGCATCGTCAGCAGGTGCAGTTCCGATCTGCTGGACGCGGCTGATGATGAGCTGCATGTCCCGATTGAGCGGTGGGTTGTCCTGGTTTGCCGCGATACCCGCCTCCAGTTCGCGGATCGTCTCGGGGAATTCGTCGCGAATGAGATGCGTCAGTCCGCCGACGAAAAGCCGCAGATAGTGGTCTGCCGGCAGCATTGCCAGTGGGCCCCAAACCGAAAGGGCTTCGGCTGCTTCGCCGGACGTCAGCAGGAAAAAACCGAGCTGGAAGCGGGCGATCGCAAAGTCGGGCGCGAGCCGGACCGCTTCTCTGAAGGAGGTCAATGCCTCGATGGGGCGGCCGATCCCGGCAAGAATCGATCCGCGCAGAAAATGCAGCCGCGGGTCCTCCGGATACGCGGAGACCAGGCGGTCGAGCCGCAGCAGTTCATCACCGGTTTCATTCTGGACCGCCTGCACGACGTCAGCAAGATCTTGATCGGCACACAACATGACTACCTCTCCCGGAAATGCCTGAGCCTGTGACGGAGCCGCTCGACAGCAGACTTGTGAAGTTGCGAAATTCGTCCCCGCGTCAAGCGAAGAACTTCAGCAATTGTCGCGAAGGTCAGTCCGTTCTGGTAGTGATGGCGGATCACTTTGCTTTCGCTTTCGGGAAGGCGCGCTATCTCTTCTGCGAGCGCAGCCTGCGCCTGACGCCAGGCCAGTCCTTCATAGACATTCGCGCGGGTGTCAGCGCCTTCATCGGTCTCGATGATCCCGGTGCTGTCGAGCATGATCCCGATAGCAAGGTCGAAGGCGAGATCGGCGAGCTGCTCAAGCGCGTCGCCACCATGCGCTGTGGGATCGAGCGAGGCGAGGCGCTCGCGCCGCCGGCGGCGCATATGACCAAGCTGGTCGGCGACATCTGACATTCGCGCCATGCCGTCCGAAATGGTTCCGGCGATCCTCGGCCTTGCAAAGGCGCTGAAAGGGACGCCCAGCAGAGGATTGAACCGGTCGAGCGCCTGAAGCAGACCTTCGTAGGCAAACTGGTCGAGATCCCCCCGCTCGGCCGATCCCGCTGTGTGTTTCCGCAGGTATTTTGCGGCAAGCGAGCGCGCGAGCGGAATATAGCGCGTGAACAGAACCTCCCGGCAGCGTTCGTTGGCTTCAAAGCGCAGCCGGCGCCACAGCGAGGCCTCGACCCGATCGGGATCGCTCACGATGTCGAGGCCCTGCTCGCGCCGTGCCTTCATCGGAAGCTGCCCAGCACGCCCTGAATGATGAGGCTCCAGCCATCGATCAGAACGAACATCAGGAGCTTGATCGGCAGGGAAATGGTCGAGGGCGGGACCATCATCATGCCCAGAGCAAGCAGAATCGCCGATACCACGAGGTCGATCAGCAGGAAGGGCAGGAGAATGACGAAACCGATCGTAAAAGATGCTCGTAATTCGTTGATGATGAAGGCCGGCGCGAGCTTGGTTATCTCGACATCTTCGGGACGCGAAGGCGGGGGCACGTGCGCGATGCCATAGATCGCCTCGATGTCTGCATCGCTGGTCTGTGCCAGCATAAAGCTGCGCAGGGGTTTGCTGCCCCGATCGATGGTCTGTTCGAGCCCCTGCTTGCTCGCGAGATAGGGCTGCAGCGCATCCCTGTTGATCGCATCGACGGTGGGGCCCATCGAGAACGCGGTCAGGAACAGGGCGAGACTGATGAGCACCGGGTTCGGCGGTGTCTCAGGCATGCCGAATGCATGTCTTACCATCGAGAGGGTAATGATGATCCGGATGAAACTCGTCATGCTGAGCAGCACGGCGGGAATCAGCGCGACGAGCGTCAGGACGACGATCGTGCGAACGATATCGGACCCGCCTGTCACGGGCCCGAGAACGTCGAGGTTTGCCGCCTTGCCAAGGGCGCTGGCACCTGCAACCAACCCGGACGCAGCCATCAGACCGCAGCCTCTTCAGGAACGACGCTTTCTTCGCGAAGAACCGTCGAACTGCCCGCTTGCACAAGAACGAGGTACTGCCGGTCGCGGTGCCGAATCAGAGCAATATCGCCGTGCACGCCAATGCGCCGCACTTCGAGAATCCGCACTTCTTGCGGAGGGTAAGCGAGCGGCCGGAACACCGCGCGGATGGAATCGATGCGGCCCCGACGTTTGATGAGCAGAGCAAGGCAAAACGCAAGCGCGCTGCAAATCAGAAGCGCAATGACGATGCGCGCAACCGGCACCTGCAGTGGCGGCGCACCGCCCAGTTTGCCGACCGGTGCTGCACCCGCAGAGAGGAAGGCGAAGGCAAGCATTCGGATCAGGACACGATCTCGGTCAGGCGAATGCCAAAGTTTTCGCCAACAGCGACCACTTCGCCGCGGGCGATTGCCTTGCCGTTAAGACGCAGCTCGATCGCCTCGTTCAGCTTTGCAGTCAGCGCGATGGTATCCCCCGGCCTGAGCCGCTTCAGCTGGCCAATCGTAACCTCGGCCTGACCGACAAATGCCTCAAGATCAACCTGGACACTTTCAAGAACACTATCCGAAAAAGCACCTGAACTTGTTGTCGAAGCGGGATTGGACGAAGGAGTGTTCACAAATTCAGCCTGTTCTATTGCAACACGAGAGTGAGGCCATCCTGCTCTGCAACGAGCAGGCATTGCAGGGCGGTGTATTCGCCATCGATGGTGATCTGGACGTTCCGGGTGATCGCGCGATCAAGTGTCAGCACATCGCCGGGCATAAGACTTCTAAGCTCGGCAAGCGTGAGCTGGCACCCACCGATCCGCGCTCCGACGCGCACTTCGCCAGAGGACAAGGCCTCGTCCAGCTTCGCGGCAAGCGGCGCCTGCCGTTTCGGGGCCGGCATGGCGGCTTTGTAGCGGTCTATTGCGACCTGTGCCGCGACAATCAGCGACAGCCCCTTCCCGACCGGACAAATCTGACAGGTTCCGGCAAAACTTCCCTGATGCCAGGGGATTCCCTGATCGAGCTCAAGCGCTGCAGAAAGTCGCGTGCAGAGATCGTCTATGCAGGTGTCGACGGCTTGCTCGAGCCGGTCAGTGTCAGCCTCTGTCAGCACATTTCCGTAGGGCGGTGCCCCGAACATGCGCGACCGAAGCATCATGCGCAGATCCGGTGCGAGCCAGAGACCAGCGAGACCGTCATCGCGCAAGAGCGTGACGCCCTCGTCGGGGATGCCGGTATCCTGCCAGGCGCCCGCCACACCGACTGGCCCGTGTCCCAGCCAGATCGAAGACCAGTCGGCGACGAGGCCAGACAGATCGATCCGGTCGTAACCAGATGTGATCGCGTCTGGCGGCAGCCAGGGGCTCCAGCTCATTCCGGCGGGCTCGTCCACAGCAGCTTATCCCTGTCCCCGGATACCGAACAGCTGCTGGATCATTTCGTTTGATACGCTGATGATTTGGGACGAGGCCTGAAAGCCGCGCTGGACCAGGATAAGATCGGAGAACTCGGTGGTCAGATCGACATTCGATGCTTCGAGCCGCCGCGACTGGATCTTGCCTGCCCGCGGATCGCCGCTTTTGACGATACTGCGCTGCTCGTCCCGGGCGCTCGAGAAAAGCCCGCCGCTGCGCTGCTTGAGGCCTTCAGGATTGCGGAACTGGGCAATCGCAATGCTTCCCAACTGATTCTTCTGGGAATTGGAATATCCAAGCTCCAGCTGACCGTCCGTGTTCACCGTCACAGTCGTGAGCGTACCTGTCGTGTATCCGTCGACCGAGGCGGCTCTTAAAGTTGAGACGCTGCCCGACGAGAACGAGGTAACACCGTTCAGATCGAGGTTTACCGTGAGGTTGTGGGTCGCATCGGCGATGCTGATCTGGGCGGATTGTGCGGCGATGACGCCGTTGGTGAAAGTGATCGGCTTGGTGGCAACGGTCGCGCCGGTCTCGTCCTTAACGGTTATGTTCCAGGTGCCGCTTGCCGCCGTCTGGTCCTTGTCAAAGGTCAGCTGCCAGGTGTGGAGGGTCCCCCCGGCGTCGTAGACTTTTACGTCAGTGACACTGAAGGTGGTCGCGCTCGATGAAAGATTGTCCGAGAGCGTTATCCTCGTTGTCGCCTTCGGCTGGCTGGTCCTTGCACCATCGATCGAGACAGCTTTGGCCGCACCGTTCGCATCGAGGATGGCGAGACGGTAGTCCGTCCCTGACAGCACAACAAAGCCGTCATTGTCGACCTCAAAGCTTCCGGTGCGGGTATAGACCGTCTCATCGCCGCGCTGGAGGACAAGGAAGCCGGTACCGTCGATCGCAAGATCGAGATCGCGGCTGGTCTGGCGCAGTTCGCCCTGGGCGAAGTTGGTCTGATCGTCCGCGTTGGTGACGCCGTCTCCGAAGCCTGATTGTCCCATGACGCTCTGAAAACTGACGTTTGAGCCCTTGAAGCCCTGCGCATTGAGGTTGGCGACATTGCCGCTGATGCGCTGCAGCCCCTGAGAATAGGCAGATAGTCCGCTCAGGCCGATGTAGATGGAACTCAGCATGCTACTCTCCTTGCCGGATCTGGTTGATGCTCGATGGGGAAATCTGGCCGATCGTCTGGCCATCCTTTGTCTGGATCGTGAGCAGGGGATCGCCATTGAGGAGCGAGACGGCGGTCACCTTACCGGAGATGACCGCATTCCCCGAAGGGATATCGATGGTCTTGCCCAGCAGACCCGCCGCCTGCAGCGTGCTTTGTGCGGTGACCAGCGCCTGCAGCCGGTCGTTCATGGTCTGGCCCTGCTGAATCTGGGAAAACTGCGCCAGCTGCGAAACGAACTCGAAGTTGTCGACTGGCTTCAGCGGGTCCTGATAGGTGAGCTGGGTGAGGATGATCTTCAGGAGTGATTCAAAGCTCAGTCCGAACGCATTGGTTGCGGTCGTCTGGGTTGACGCTCCGGCGGCGCTCGCCGCACCCGGCTGAGTGCTACTTCCAACCGGTGCTAGAGCCACGGGGCGTCTCCTTCCTTTTGCTCGTCGGAATGCACAATTCTTCCTCCAACCACGATCTTGCCGGCGACTAGCCCATAGCGCGCCAGGAGCTGGTGTACCTGACGGAGAAGACTGGCATCGCCTTCGGCGGAGCCCGCAATCCTGATCGTCACGGTCGGCGCTTCCGCGCTGTCGAGGCTAGCGGCTACACCAAGCTTGGTTTGCGTGGCGCTCAAAAAGAGCAGTGCTCTTTTATTGGCCGGAGCCGGCTTGGTTTCAATGCCATGATGAGGCAAGTCATTGCCTGCGAGGTCCGGCAGCAGCTGAGGGACTTCCGGTCTGGCCAGGAAGCCAGGTAATGGCGCCGGCACCGCATCCATCAGTTCCCCGTCGACAATGCCGGACACCGATGACGGGCAAGGCAGTTCGGGACATTCAGGGCTCAGGCCCGGCGGAGTCACGGTAGCTCGATCCTGGAATGTCTTAGGCATACCTGCATCGTGCTGAGCAAGACCCTCGACATCGGAAACGGGAGCCAGTGCGATCACACCATTGCCGCAGACAGGTGCCAGCACAGAATCGGTTGGCGGGTTGGCGGCCGGCCTCGCGCCTGCTGCGCTGCTAGCCAAAGCGCCGCCGTCTGCAAGTTCGCGGGTGTGAAGCAGACCCAGCGCGCCGAAGTGAAACACATGATCAGGGACAATCGAGCCGGCACGGACGGCGACGCTCTCGGGCATGCCTTCGTTCTGCACTGGCACTCCAGGCTCGTCAGCAGCGCCTTGCACGGAGCCCTCAAATGCCTGAGCCTCTGTCGCGGCAACAGAAAGCTGTGTTTCGTTTCTCTCGCCAAGAATCCGCTCGAAGCTTTGCGCCGGAACGGTCTTGGCGGCCGCTACCGCTGGCGCTTTCGCAGATGTACCGGCCGAGCCATGACCGTGAGTTGGAACAGACGCGGAGATCATCGCTGCACCCACCTGCTCGTGACAAGATCTCCGGTCACAGAAAGCCTGCGCTCATCCCGCTCCCGCTCTGCCCTCCGGCGCGCGCTGATCAGCAAGGCCTTGCCCACTTTCTCTTCGGCAATCGCGCGTTCAAAACGCGATTGCCGAGTGGTTGCCTCGGCATTGCTTCGGTCGTGCTCGGCGCGTCGCCGGGCAAGTTCCCGGTCCAGTGAGACCGCATCGGCTGCCAGCAGGTGCCCGATGGCAGGATCGAAACGGGGACCAGCAAGATGGGCCGCCCAAGCTGCGAGCGACGCTTCTGAAAGATGTTCTGCCGCCGCAAGCGTGGTGCGGCAATGTGCGGCATGATCGGCTGCGCGTCTCGCCTCATCGGCTGCGTGCTGTGTCAGAACGGTCCGCAACTGCGCCAGGGCAGTCAGATCGAGGGCGAATTGCCGGTCAGCCACGCATGCCCCCCTTTCCGACTGCCGCCGCCAATTGCTGCCGGGTCGCTGCCAAAGTGCAGCGTTCAAATGTCGATTGGGCAAGGAAGCGCATGATCGGTTCGCGGGCCAGGAGGCAACGATCGATCTTCGGGCTGGCTCCGGTACGATAGAGACCGCTCTCGATCATGACGCGGTTCTCTTCGTAGGTCGAAAGCATCTCGAGTGCCTCGCGGGCATCCAAGGTCTGCGCACTTTCCATCAAGCGCTCAGCCTGCCGGCTGACACTGCGAACGACGTCGATGGCCGGAAAATGCCGCTTCTCGGCAAGCCGCCGCGACAGGACTATGTGCCCGTCAAGCAGCGACTTCATGATTTCAACAATAGGATCGTCAACCTCGTCGGTCTCGCTGAGGACAGTCATCACCGCCGTTATCGCGCCTTCGCCCTCGACTGCCCCGCACCGCTCGACCAATGTCGGTAGTGCCGCGAAAACGTTGGGCGTGTAGGCCCTAATGGTTGGCGGCGCCCCCGCCGCTAGACCGATCTCCCGCAGCGCCATGGCATACCGTGTGACGGAATCGACCACCAGCAGCACGTGCTCGCCCCGCGCACGCCAGAAACACGCAAGTGCCAATGCTTGTTCCACGGCTCTTGCGCGCATCACTGCGCTTTCATCGGAGGTCGATGCGACAAGTGTCAACTTGGCGTCAGTGGTGGCCGCAGCGCCCCAGAGCGAGGAGACCTCCCGTCCACGCTCCCCGACGAGGCACACAACGACCCGGTCCGCGCTGATCTGACGGACGATCTGATCCATCAGGCTTGTCTTGCCCACACCGCTGGCAGCGAAGATGCCGATGCGCTGGCCTTCGCCGAGGGTCAGGAGCCCATCGATCGCCTTGATGCCCGTTTCCAGCATGCGATCGGGGCTGCGCCGCCGCAGGACAGCTGCGGCTGTTGTCGAAGCAAGCTCTGTATCGGCAATCGGCAAACCCCCATCGATGGGCTGTCCCAGGGCATCAACTGCCCGCCCCGCAAAACCCGAACCAACGGGCAGCGAACGCCCAAGCGAAGTCGCCGTCGCGCGGTCGCCGGGGCGGAGATTGACGGTATCAGTCAAGGCCATGAGACTGATACCCTGGCCGCGGGTGGAGACGATCTGGGCATAGGCCGTCTGCTTCGATTGAGCGCACTCGATCGCGCAAATCTCGCCGATGGTCCCGATTGGTCCGTCCGCCTCGATCGCGGGGCCATTGACAGCAATGATCTGCCCGAAGGCTGGACTGGTTTGCGTCTGATCGAGCAGCGAGAGAAACGGATGCTTCACGCCCCCTGCTCCTGAAGCATAAGCTGAAAGGTCTTTTCGAGTTCCTGCCACTGGCTGAGCGGTGCGATGTTGACTGACCCCAGTTCGGTCTCGATCACGCATTCTCCGGCCGAAAGCGTCTTGTCAGCCCGTACATGCTCGGCGTGATCACCCAGCGCCTCAACCAGGCGATCCTCCCCGATCGCGCCGAAGTCTTCCTTGCTGATCCTAATCGTCACTTGCGCCGATCGGGCCTGATCACTGCTCCATTTGCTGATGGCGGAAAGGACATCTTCAGCACGCCGATCGCTGTCATGGAACACCTTGGCCAGCGCAGTGCGGACCAACGCGGCCGCCAGCAGGTCGAGATCTGCAAACCGCGCCTTGAGGTTCTCTTGCGCCTTTTCGAAACCCATGGACAGCGCCTTGTGCCGCTTCTCCGCCTCCGAAAGAGCTGCCGCGGTCGCCTCGGTCTTTGCCTTTTGCACATCCGATTGACGCTGCTTCTCGCTTTGGATCAGCGCTGCTTCGAGTTCTGCTATTCGCGCGGATAGCAGGGCTTTCTCGCTGTCAGCGGGCGCCAGCGGAACCGGGCTATTCTGTCTGGCGGGTAGCGGAGCTATCAGCGTCGCGGCGCTTTCACCGCGCAGAATCCGGGTCATGAGCCTGCCATCCCCGATCTAGCAGCCCGCCGAAGTTCCCCAGCGAACAGACCCGTGTGCGATGCGCCGGGATGCGGGCCCACAACAAAAGGATCGCGGCTAAGGGCAGCCAATGCAGCAGGCGTCACGCACTCGTTCTGACCATCGAGGATCGCGCGCATCCAGAGACTATGGCCCGCGCACTCGGCATTGACTGGCGGCTGATTGTGCTCAAGAGCCGCAAGCACTTGCTCACGCTCACTCGTGCTCAGCAGTGCGAGCACCGCGTCACGATCCTTCTTCGGCAGGGTGGCTAGCTCATCAAGCAGAGGGCGCAGTTGCTTATTCGCCATGACCGTCTTCTCGCATCGGAAGGAGCGCGGCGCGGATGCGGTTGGCAAGATCGGCGTGATAGGCCCCCTCGCCCCCCCTCTTGGCCCTTTCACCCGCAGTCCACCACCACAGCAAGGCCAGAGCCGAGAGACCGGCAAGGACGAGGGCAATGAGGTACACCAGCGGTGGAGATTGTGTCTGGGCTGTTGACGGATGATCGACACCCTTGGGTCCCGAGATCTGGAGTCCGGCAGCGGAGGCTGGCACTGCCGTCGGTAGAACCCCGGTCTCGAACACGATGGCATCGCCGCTTGCTGGATCGAATTCGATGGCCGAGCGGGCGATTTCCGCGATGCGCTTCTGCTGTTCGGGTTCAAGCGGTGCAGGTGTCAGGATCGTCGCATGCATCGGTCCGCTTGGACCAGCGCTTCGCTCATTGCCATCGACACCAGCAGATGCAGAACCAGGTTGCCCCGCCACAGCGAGGATCGTAACATCGAACTGCAGGTCCGGCAGAGCAATCATGACCGCACGCCTCAGGCGGGCCCGCAGCAGGTGCTGATAAGCGCGGCGTTCCTCGATGTCGGGCGATGCGTCTCCATCCGGATCATTGCTCATCTGCGTGCTGAGCAGCGCGCCGCTTTCATCGACTACGGTCACAGCGCCCGGTTCAAGATCCGGAACGGCGGAGGCGACCAGATGCTGCAGGCTCGTGACGCGCGCCGGATCAAGCGGCGTGTCGGACCGAGTTCCGATCTGCACGGACGCCTTGGCAGCGCTCCGGACGGACCGGAACAGTGACTTTTCTGGCAAGGCAAGATGGACCCGCGCGGTCTCGACACCGTCGATGGACAGGATAGTCCGCTCGAGTTCACCCTGTAGCGCACGCTGAAAGTTGATCTTTTGCGCGAAATCCGTGAGCCCCATGTCGGACTTGTTGAAGAGCTCGAAGCCGGTCGTCGCCCCCGGGTTCACGTCTGATCCCACGATTGCGAGGCGCGCTTCGGCGGCCTTGTCGCTCGGCACCTCGATCGCCGTGCCATCCGGAACAAGCCGGAAACTGATGCTCTTCGAGGACAGGACCTTTGCGATCGACGCAGCCTGCTGTGTTCTCAGCGCTGTGAAGACTGGGATAAAATCGGGACGAAGGAAGAAATAGTACCCTGCAGCGAGGCACAAGAAAATCGGCAGAAATACAAGGCCGACGAGCCTCATCGACACACGCTTCATGAGATTGGGGATCGCCTCGTCCATTGCGCTCACAGCTGCATGTTCATGATTTCACGGTAACCTTCGAGGAGGCGCGAGCGCACCTGCATCGCCAGCTCGAGGGAAATGCGCGCTTGCTCGAGTGCAATGGTCACCTGATGGATTGGAATTTGTTCGCCCAGCGCAAAGCGGCGCACCAGCGAATCCGCTTCGGCGATCTGGTGATCGACCTTTGAAAGGCCGGAGAGCAGCATGTCGGAGAACGAACCTCGCGTTGCCGATAGATTCGGAGCGGCGATCCCGGCAGTGTCCCGAGGTATAGCAGCGGGGCCAAGCGCACTGAGGGGATCGATTGCCGTGCTCATCAGCCCCTCCCGATCTCGAGCGCCTGCCGGTCCATTTGCGCGGCAATCCCCAGCGCCGTCACATTGCCCTCGTAGGATCGCGACGTCCTGATCAGGAGGGCCATTTCCGCAGCATTATCAATCAGCGGGAAGGTCACGAAGCCATCCGGCCCTGCTTCTGGTGCGGTGGGATCGTAAACACGCCTCTCCACTCCGGCGACGGGTTCGAGCCCGAGCACCTTGACCTCGCCGATATGGTCCTTCTTCTGGCGATCGGCCATGGCGTCGGCGAAGGTGCCCACGGGCCCGGAAATCAGGCGCATGGCATGATAGGGTGCCGTACCGGGCGGAGCGACTGAGTTGAGGTTCGCAAGATTGGCCGCGATGATCTGAAGTCGCTGCCATTCGACATCCATGCCGGAGCGGCTGATTGCCTGTGCACTGCTCACGATTGCCCTCCATTCACAGCAATCCGGGACAGCTCGAGTTCGCGCCCAAGCAGTCCGAGCATGGCGCTATAGCGTCCCGCGGTCTGCGATGCGGACAGGACCTCAAGATCCATCCGGACTTCACCGCCCATCGTGGCGGGCGCGGATTCCACGCGGATCGGGACTGCGGCAATGGCAGCAGCATCCTGCTCAGCGGCAAGGCGAAGCGCCTCTTCGAACCGCACCTGCTGGGGACGGAAGCCCGGTGAGTTCGCATTAGCGATGTTGGACGCAATGACTTCCATGCGCCGGGACAACCCGTCGAGCGCTTTTGCCAGGACTGCTGAAGAAACCGGATCCATCCACCCCCCTATTGCACGACGATTTCAGCGTGGAGCGCGCCCGCTGCCTTGATCGCCTGAAGCACGCTGATGATCCCCCGGGTGTCGACGCGGGCGCGGGTCAGAGCGACCACGAGATCGCCAACAGTCGTGCTCGGCAGAGAAACGACAGCATCGCGGTCACCCTGCTCGACTTCGAGCCTGGTGTTGGTCACAACGAGGCTCGAGATATCGTTGGAAAAGCCGCCGATGAAAGTGGGCTGAGAAGCAGTGCGCTGGCCGGTGATGCGCACGCGAATATCGCCTTGGGCGATAACGACACTTGAAATCCGAACAGAACCGCCAGCAACGACTGTGCCGGTGCGCTCATTGACCACAATGCGCGCCGCTTGGCCGGGCTCGACCTGGATGGACTGCAGGCGCGACATGAACGAGGCAAATGATGGCTTGTCGCCATTGAAATGGACACGGATCTCGTCAGCATTCTGCACGGTCGCGATGCTTTGGCCGAACCGGGCATTGATGGTCTCGGCAATGCGGTTCGCCGTCTCGAAATCGGGCTCACTCAGGAGGAAGCCCACTGCGCCATCGCTGCCGAGAAGCTGCGCATCGACTGGTGCCTCTACGGTAGCTCCGCCTTCAAGCGAAGCGGTGGTAGGATAGTTGCGTTGCTGCCGGTTGAGGTCGCTTTCGAAGCTGAAGCCTCCGGCCACGACTTGCCCCTGCGCCAGCGCATACACGCGCTCATTGGGTCCCATAAGCGGGGTCATCAGCAAGGTACCGCCCGCGAGACTCCGTGCATCGCCGATGGAAGACACCGTTGCTGATATCCGATCGCCGACATTGGCCGACGGCGGCAGAACGGCAGTGACCACGACGACTGCCACGTTGCGACTGTTGATCTGTTCGTCAGCCACATTGGTGCCAAGCCGGCTGAGCACGTTACGCAAGGCCTGACGAGTAACAGTGCTGCGCGATGAGTCGCCGGAGCCCGACAGACCAGTGACGAGGCCGGTGCCGATCAAAGCGTTCTCCCGCCATCCCTGGAAGCGGCCAAGGGCACTCAGTGGTACTGCCTGCGCCATTGCCGGCAAGGCGCCTGCCACGACCAAGACAGATCCGACGAGTTGAAAAAGAAACCGCAGGCGTGCCATCAGCCGAGGCCCAGAAAACGGAAAATCCTCGATACGATGCCGGGCTTGGCGCTGCCCGCGACAAAGCCGCGCCCCTCGAAAAAGATCTGCGCGTTCGCGATGCGTGTTGATTGCCACTGAGAAGTGACCCGGGATTTCCATCGAGAATTGACCCGGTTG
>NZ_LJHZ01000146.1:0-1092 GCF_001296055.1 Novosphingobium sp. AAP93 | reverse complement strand
GATGAAAGCCGCGAGCAGACCCGCGCGATCCATGCCGCGCAGCGCCGCCGCCAGACCCTCGCCGGGCTGCTCGCGAGCGAGGACCGGCAGGCCACTTTGGCGCTGCACAGGAACGCGCAAACGCTGCTCGAACCGGTGCGCGTGGTGAACCCGTTCGCGGATGATCTGACGTTCCTTGACGACAAGACCCGCACCCGGCGCGATCATATGAAATACCTCACGCTGATCCAGGCGATCGCGCTCCTGCACCAGCATCAGCGCAAGGTCCACGAGGTGCATCACCGGGGGAAACCGGTGCGCTATATCGAGGTTGCGGAAAGCGACATCGCGCTCGCCAACCGGCTTGCCAGTGAGGTCCTGGGCCGCACGCTCGACGAGCTGCCGCCGCAGACCCGGAGGCTTCTGGGCATGGTGCATGACTGGGCCGTGGCGGAGTGCGCGCGGCTGCATATCAAGCGCTCGGACCTGCGGTTTACGCGCCGCCAGCTCAGGGCGGCGACCGGGTGGGGTGACACGCAGCTCAAGGTCCATCTGGGGCGTCTGGCTGACCTTGAATATGTGCTCGTTCATCGCGGCGCGCCCGGCCCGTCGGGGGGCGTCGGCTCGTTCCATTACGAGCTGCTTTATGATGGCGGCGGGGAGGCGGATGCGCCGTTCCTGATGGGGCTGAGCGGAGCCGTGCAGGGGCAGGACAAGGCCTGCGCGTACGACCCGGTTCGGTCGGGGTCCGGGGCGGTTCGGTCGCCGCTTGGCCGGGCCCTGGTCGGTGCCCGGTCGGGCACTGGTCGGAGCGGAGAAAAGGCGGCTGAGGGGCAGATATCCGCTGCTCTTCGCGCTCCTGAAACGCCGCCTTCGGAAACGCCTATATCTCTTCTGAACGGCACGGTCCTGTCCTACCCACATAATGCCAATGGCGGGGGCAATGGCGGGGGTGTTGTTCCTGCCTCAGCCGCCGTGCTCTGACATGCCGAGGAAGCGCGGGGCCGGCACGAAAAAGGGCCGCACACCGCACAAGGGGCTTTACCATCCGCCTGCCCTTGCGGTGGGCGGTCATGATCCGGACAGCATCTGGAATCACATGGAGCGCTTTGC
>NZ_LJHZ01000145.1:0-1468 GCF_001296055.1 Novosphingobium sp. AAP93 | reverse complement strand
CGATCAGCGGCGGCGGCAATCTGGGCAATCCGGGTTCGGCCTTCTCGGTCGCGGCGCTTGCCGATTTCAACGGCAATGGCAGCACCGATGTCCTCTTCCGCAGCCGCACCGGCCTCTTCGCCTCGTGGCAGCTTTCGGGCACCGCGATCACCGGCGGGGGCAACATCGGCAATCCCGGCGCCGCGTTCGCCTTGGTCGGCACCGGCGATTTCAACGGCGATGGCAATGCCGATCTGCTGTTCCTCAATGCCCTCACCGGGGTCTATGCCAGCTGGCAGCTGAACGGCACAGCGATCACCGGCGGCGGCAATATCGGCGCGCCGGGGGCCAGCTTCGTCTACAAGGCAACCGGTGATTTCAACGGCGATGGCAAGAGCGACATCCTGTTCCAGAACGCCAATGGCACTTATGCGATCTGGACGATGAGCGGCACCGCGATCACCGGCGGCGGCAATATCGGCAACCCGGGCCCTTCGTGGTTCTTCAAGGGCACCGGCGACTTCAACGGCGACGGCAGGAGCGACATCCTGTTCCAGAACGCCGATGGCAGCTATGCCACCTGGAACCTCAATGGCAGCGCCATTGTCGGCGGCGGCAATATCGGCAATCCCGGCACCGCCTTCACCCTCGCCGGGATCGACGACTACAACGGCGACGGCCGGTCGGACCTCATCTTCCGCAACGTGAACGGCACTCTCGCCACGTGGACGCTCAACAACACCGCCATCACCGGCGGCGGGAATGTCGGCAACCCGGGCCCAGCCTTTGCGGCGATCGATGCACCCGAGGCGCGCGGCTTTGCCACTCTGGCCTTCCAGCAGACCGGCGGCACCGTGGCGACATGGCTGGTGGGCGCCAACCGCATCGTCGGCGGCGGCACGCTGGGCAATCCCGGCAGCGGCTGGAGCGCACGGGCGGTCGCGGACTTCTCGGGCACGGGCGAGAGCGATGTGCTGTTCCAGCACACCGACGGCCGGCTGGCGACGTTCCGAAGCGATGGCAGCAGCTTCATCGGCGGCGGCAACATCGGCAATCCGGGCGCCGGCTGGACCTTCAGGGCCGCGGCCGATTTCAACGGCGACGGGCGCGCGGACATCCTCTTCCAGAACAGCGCGAGCGGGGTCTACGCCACCTGGAACCTTGCCGGCACCGCCATCATCGGCGGCGGCAACATCGGCACGGCAGCGGGGTTCAGCTTCGTGGCGGCGGGCGATCTCGACGGCGACGGCAAGGCCGACCTGCTGTTCCGCAACGCGGCGGGCACTTATGCCGCCTGGCTGGTCAACGATACCGCGATCACCGGCGGCGGCAACATCGGCAACCCCGGCGCGGACTGGACCTTCAGGGGCCTCGGCGACTTCAACGGCGACGGCAAGTCCGACATGCTGTTCCAGAACACCGCCGGCACCTATGCCAGCTGGGATCTCGATGGCACCAGCATCGTGGGCGGCGGCAACCTCGGCAACCC
>NZ_LJHZ01000144.1:0-7317 GCF_001296055.1 Novosphingobium sp. AAP93 | reverse complement strand
GACAGGCCAAAATTCAGCACTTTCCAGCGCTCGACGCCCACCCGTACACAGGTCTCCTAAACGCGGGCGGTCCGAGGTCGGGTAGCAGTACACAAACCGGCGGACTCTCGTTATGACCGCAGGACCAGCGGGGGACAGGTCGGTTAGATCCGCACCATCGAACGCCGGGACCAAACAGATGTGAGGGCGGGGGCACGACTGATCCCGCCGGGGCATGATTCCGCACGATCATGCTCACAGGGGAGTAACATGGTTTCACGAATTGTCGAGGATTACCGCGCCCAGCAGGAAGGGATCCTGTCGCAGGGCTTCTGGGCGCTGCTGGTCTATCGTTTCTCGCACCGGCGCCTCGCGTGCCGGATCCCGGTCATCCGGCAGCTCTGGTATGTGCTCAACCGCATCCTGGGCAAATGGATCGAGATCATCACCGGCATCATGATACCCGAAAGCGCTACCATCGGCCGCCGCCTCCGGATCGAGCATTTCGGTTCGATCATTATCCATGGCGCCTCGGTGATCGGCGATGATTGCGTGATACGCCAAGGCGTCACGCTCGGTATCAAGGACACCACCGACCTCGCGGCAGCACCGCATATTGGCAACCATGTCGATATCGGCGCGGGAGCCAAGATCATTGGCAAGGTCGCCATCGGCGATCATGCCGTGATCGGAGCCAATGCGGTGGTCATACGGGATGTGCCACCCATGAGCATCGCGGTCGGCGTGCCCGCCATCGTCAAGAGCCGCCGATAGCTGCCATCACCGCGTCACCGCCGCCTGCAACTTCCGCATCACCGGGGCCAGCGCCTGCCGGTAAATGAAGGCATTAGATGTTTGGTCCCGGGATTTGATGTTGCATTATTCGGCTAGGAATGGAAGGAAGCACTGTGGGGTAGGTTTTGCACGGGAGCGCCCGCACGACAGCGGCAGTCCGTCGAGCAATACAAGATAGTCAGGAGAGCCTGATGGCCCTGGCCAAGCGTCACGGTATCAACCCGAAGACTGTGGCGAAGTGGCGTCAACGCCGATCCTTAGGCGACCACAAGACCGGACCGAAGGATCCGAGATGGATCGTGCTGTCGATTGAGCAAGAAGCGATTATCGTCGCCTTTCGCCGACACACGCTGTTGCCGCTGGATGATTGCCTTTATGCTCTGCAGGCGACAATCCCGCAACTGACGCGATCATCGCTGCACCGATGCCTCCAGCGCCACGACATCTCGCGGTTGCCGGAAGTCGAAGGAGACAAGCCCAAGCGGAGCAAGTTCCGCTCCTATCCCATCGGCTACTTCCACATCGATATTGCCGAGGTCCGGAGCGAGCAGGGCAAGCTGCATATGTTCGTGGCGATCGACCGGACCAGCAAGTTCGCCTTCGTCGAACTGCACGAGACAGCCAAGACTGCGACCGCCCGCGACTTCCTCCACCGCCTGATCGCCGCAGTTCCATACAAGATCCGTATCCATCCGGTGAGGGCCGCGGCGCAGGTCGGATCAGTTGGTGATCGAGCGCCGTGCTTGCTGCCAGTTCCAAGGCAGCAGTTCGTCGAGTTTGCGTGCCGGATGCTCGGCGATGCGAGCGAGGACATCGGCGAGCCAGGCCTGCGGATCGACATCGTTGAGCTTTGCGGTCTGGATCAGTGTGTAGAGGACGGCTGCACGTTGACCGCCACGATCGGATCCGCAGAACAGCCAGGCCTTCCGGCCAAGAGGCACGCAGCGCAGAGAGCGTTCGGCGGCATTGTTTGTCAGGCAGACCCGACCGTCGTCGAGGAAGCGGGTGAAGGCATCCCAACGGCGGAGCATGTAGTTGATAGCCTTGGCGAGATCGTGGTTGCGTGAGAGCCTCGCGAGCTGGGCGGTGAGCCAGGCGTGCAGCTCGGTCATGAGCGGCGCACTCAGTTCCTGGCGCACAGCGAGCCGCTCGGCCGGGTCCTTGCCGTTGATGCTGCGCTCGAGAACGAACAGGGCATCGATCCGCTGCACGGCCTCGAGCGCGATCGAGTAGATCATGCCGGCATGCTCCCCGCGGCTCTTCTTGCGAGCAGCGCTGGCGACATCGGCCAGTTCGAAGAACTTGCGCCGGGCGTGGGCAAAGCAGCCGGCCTCGAGCACGGGCGAAGGCATGCGACCTGAAGCGTACAACTCGCCGTAGCCGCCATAAGCATCGGCCTGCAGTATCCCTGACCACGACACGAGATGCGCGCTTGGATGGTCGCCTCGCCGATCGCGCGAGTAGTGGAACAGGGCAGCGGGCGGATCCGCGCCGGCGAAGGGCCGATCATCGCGCACGTAGACCCACAATCGGGCCGTATCGGTCTTGACCTTGGCCATGACAGGCACGGTGGTATCGTCGCCATGCAAACGCTCGGCGGCGAGAACGTGCGCCTCGATGAGCCGATACAGCGGCATCAGCGCAAAGGCAGCGGCACCGACCTGATCGGCAAGCGTCGAGGTGCTGAGCGGCACGCCTTCACGTGCGAAGCGCTCAGCCTGGCGGTTGAGCGGCTGGTGCTGGCCGTACTTCTCGAACAGCAGCATGGCGAGGAAGCTGGGACCAGCCCAGCCACGCGGCACGACGTGGAAGCGCGCTGGCGGCTGTGTGATCCTCTCGCAGTCCCGGCAGTAGAACTTCTCGCGGACGGTCTGGATGACCTTCCAGGCGCGCGGGATCACCTCGAGCGTCTCGGTGACGTCCTCGCCCAGCTTCGACAGCCGGCTGCCACCACAGGCAGGGCAAGAGCACGGCGCCGGCACGACGACCCGCTCGCGCGGCAGGTGTTCGGGAAACGGCTTCCTAGCCGGCCGCCTGCGCTCGAAGGCGGTGACCGTAGCGGTCTTCTCGGCCGCGACCTCAGCAGCCAGATCGTCCTGGGTGGCGTCGGCCTCGAGATCCTCGAGCTGCAACTCCATCTGGTCGAGAAGCCGGCGGGTGCGCTCGGCACTGGCACCGTACTGCTCGCGCTTGAGCTTGGCGATCTGCAGCTTGAGGTGCGCGATCACGGCCTCGGTGGCGCTCCCTCGGGCATGGGCATTGGCGAGCCTGGCCTCGGCCTCATCGGCCCGCTGGATCGCGCTCGCCAGCAGCGCCTTGAGCGCTTCAATATCGTCAGGAAGGGGCGACACGACGGCTTCCATAGCCGCGATGGAATCACAGAAACCCGCCCAAATGAAGCGCAAAATGCGCGGGTAGTGAGGAAAACGACCGCCTTATCCAGCGCTCTGCGGACGCCAGGAATACTGCGGGTTCCGCCAGTCGATCCCGTCGAGCAGGCAGGCGAGTTGCGAGGCTGTCAGCGACACCATCCCGTCCTTCGCCGATGGCCAGACGAACCGACCCTTCTCGAGCCGCTTGGCGTAGAGCGACATGCCGATCCCATCGTGCCAGATCAGCTTCACCAGCGACCCTGCCCGCCCGCGGAACACGAACAGATCGCCGCCATGCGGATCGCGCTTGAGGCCCTGCTGAACCAGCAAGGCCAGTCCCTGCATCCCCTTGCGCATATCGGTGTGCCCCATGGCGATCCATACCCGGGCTCCCGAAGGGATCATCGCAGCGCCTTCAAAGCAGAGGCCACCAGCGCCGGGGAGGCCGAGGCAAAGATGCTGATCCGCTTGCCGCGCGCCAGTTCGATGACGATCGCGGGTTGCTGGCCGGAAGGAGCGATGTCCACATCCTCGATCATCACCGCCGCCGCGAAGCCAGGAACCGCCAAATCATCCGGTTCTGGCTCGGAGTGAGCATCGCGCAATTTACGCCGCCAAGTGTAGACCAGCGCGGTCGACACATCGCGCCGCCGCGCGACCTCCGCAACGCAGGCACCAGGTGCGAAGGCCTCGTTCAGGATCTCCAGCCGTTCATCCTCACTCCAACGGCGACGCCGCTCCGGCCCGGAAAACACCGTGATCTGCCCTATCAACCGCTCCTAAGCGCACTCTTAAGAGCGCACTTAAGACTGGCCGCTCACCTCATCGACAAGGCGGGGCCCGCCGGACGGTTACCAAGATCCATACCGTGCTCACCGACAATGGCAGCCACTTCACCACACCCGGTGCCGGCGGCTCGGCGGTGCCGCTGATTCGAGAGGCGATCGCCAATGGCGAGCTCTTCCGGGCGCATGCATTCGAACTCGCCTGCGCCCGCAATGATATCGATCATCGCACGACCAAGCCGAAGCACCCGTGGACCAATGGTAAGACCGTATGTCCGCTGAGCGACTGAGGGCGACCCTACGCTTACACTGTGGTGACGAGGGCGGCGCAAGTGCCGAGCCTTCGCCATCGCGGAGAAGGTGTCATGGTCGAGCAGAGAGAGGCATTTGTAGGCATTGATGTAGCAAAGCTGCGCAACGCTGTAGCCGTCGCCGACGGCGGGCGCATGGGCGAAGTGAGGTATCTGGGCGAGTTCGATGCCGACGAGGCAAGCATGCGTCGCTTGGTGAAGCGGCTTGCCGCGAAGCACGAAAGTATCACCTTTTGCTATGAGGCAGGGCCGACGGGATACGGACTTCATCGTCTGATCAAGTCGATGGGTCTGGAATGCACGGTCGTTGCACCCTCGCTCATTCCACGGCGCCCAGGCGATCAGGTGAAGACCAACCGCCGGGATGCGATCGGATTGGCTCGACTGTTGCGCGCGGGCGAGCTTACCGCGGTATGGGTGCCGGACGAAAGCCATGAAGCAATGCGCGATCTGGTTCGCGGCCGCTCAGCAGCTGTCGAGACGCAACGCGTCCATCGCCAGCACATCACGTCGTTCATGCTCAAGCATGGCAGGATTTTCCCGCGGAAGAAGGCTTGGTCGATGCGGTATCTGCGGTGGCTGCAGGAGCAGAGGTTCGACCATCCGGCGCACCAGATCGCCCTACAGGAGATGGTCGATGCGCTGCGGCTGGCCAGCGAGTGGATCAAACGTATCGAAGCGGCGATCGAGGAGTTCCTGCCAGGCTGGTCCCTCGAGCCCCTCGTGCGCAGCCTGCAGGCCCTGCGTGGTGTGGATCTGATCGTCGCCGTCACCTTCGCCGCGGAGGTCGGCGACGTGACGCGCTTCGAGAATCCGAGGCAGCTCATGAGCTATCTGGGCCTTGTGTCAACCGAACCGAGGATTTGACCCCCTGGGCGAAGTGAAGAACTGACCCCCGTTCATTGCGCGGTGGTTTCGGTGGGCTCAAGCGTAGGTCCGGCCTTCTGCAGAAGGCCGGACCTACGCTTTTCGCGAAGTCGGTAGCTGTCACCGCGGATGGTCACCACGGTGGAGTGGTGAAGCAACCGGTCCAGGATCGCGGTGGCGACCACCGGATCGCCGAACACGCCGCCCCATTCCCCGACCGAGCGGTTGGATGTGATCAGGATCGATCCCTTTTCGTAGCGGCGTGAGACCAGCTGGAAGAACAGGTGCGCGGCATTGGCCTCGAACGGCAGATAGCCCAGTTCATCGATGATCAGCAGCTTGGGCCGGGCAAGCAGGGTCAGCTGCTTGTCGAGCGTCCCGTCGTCATGGGCCTTCGCCAGCATCGCCACCAGCGTCGCCGCGGTGACGAACTGGACCGAGTAGTTCTGCCGGATCGCTTCGCGCCCCAGAGCTACCGCAAGATGCGTCTTGCCGGTTCCGGGAGGTCCCAGGAACAGCGTCGTATCGCCATGCGCGATCCACCGGCACGTCGCCAGTTCCCGGATTTGGCCCGGATCGAGCGAAGGCTGCGCGTCGAACTCGAAGCCGGCAAGTTCGCGCACGTATGGGAACTGCGCGATCTTGCTTGCCATCGATATCCGGCGCTCGTCGCGCCGCGCGATCTCCCGGCCAACGAAGAACGCCAACGCTTCACGCAGTGTCATCTTCGAGCGTGCCGCTTCGTCGAGCAGCGTATCGAGCTGGTCCCGGATCGCCGATAGCTTGAGCCGGTCCAGCATGGCCACCAGCGCCTCATGATCGATCGCCGTCATCACCAGCCTCCTCCGACCAGCGCCTCGTATTCGGCAAGCGGCCGCAGCAAGGCCGGTGGCGGTGTGGGCGGCGGCGCCGTCACGCGGAACATTCCGGTGCCCACCAGGCCTGCCAGATGCGTCCGATCGATGATCCGCTGTCGGCGCCCGTCGCACACGGCATGGTCGGCCACGACCTCGCCGGCGTGGCGCACGATGACGCGGCCGGCGAGAACCACGACCTGCACGGTCTCACCGACCAGGCGCCAGGGCACCGAGTAGCTGTTGGTATCGAGGTCGATGGCGCAGTCGGGGCGCACCTTGCGGATCAGGTCGCGTAGTTGCCCGAACGGAGCCCGGCCGCCGAGCGGGCGAAGAGCGGCAGCTTCGCCGGCAAAGCGAACCAGCGGCAGCTCGCCCGTCGTGCCGTGGACGCGCACGTCGGCGATCTCGCGGTTCCACTGCTCGAGATGCGCGACGAAGGCACCCCAACTCACAAAGCGGCGACCCGCGACTGCATTGCGCTTCACATATCCGACGCCACGCTCGTCCTTGCCCTTGGTGCGGGCACGGTATGGCGCACAGGCTCTTGGGCTGAAGCCCCAATACCGCGCAAAGGCGTGGAGCCGGGCATTGAACCGCACCTCGCGCGTGGCCGCATCGTGATGCTCGACCAGCGCCCTGGCGTTGTCGAACAGGACTTCCGCCGGCACGCCGCCGAACCGCAGGAACGCGCCCTCCATTCCCTCGAACCAGTCCACCTGGCGCTCCCGGATCGAGGGCTGGACATGCATCCGCCGCGAGTAGCCCAGCGTCGCCACGAACAGATGCACGCGCAGACGCTCGTCGCCGATCCACACCCGGACCTCGCCGAAGTCGATCTGCAACTGATGCCCGGGCCGCGTCTCGAAGCGCACCGTCGCCCGCTTCTGTGCCCGCAGCTCGCGTCGCCAGCGCTGAACCCGCAGTTCCACCGAGCGTAGGCCGATCACGATCCCGTGCTCGCTCGCCAGTTCCTGACGCACGACATCGGCATTGCCGCCATGCCGGAAGAAGCGCTCGCGCAGCCACTCGTCGAGACCGTCGAACGCCGTCTTGCGCTCGGTCTTCGTAAACGGAACGACACCGCCAGCGCGAAGATAACGCCGAACCGTGTTGCGCGCGCAGCCAAACTCCTTTGACAGCCGCTTCGCGCCCCAGCCAAGCTCATGCAGCCGCACCATCGCGGCCACCTCATCAGGCGGCAGCATATCCTCTCCCCGCACAGCCAATGTCCGTGCGGAAACCTCTGTGATCCCATTCGTCATCTGTCTTTCCCTTCATCAGCCGAAGGGGGCAGTTGGACACTTCGAAGAACCGCTTGATTTTGGGGTGTTGCGCAGGCCAATTGCTGCCG
>NZ_LJHZ01000143.1:0-1244 GCF_001296055.1 Novosphingobium sp. AAP93 | reverse complement strand
TGACCTGCCCCCCGTTGGCGCCCTCGATTTGATGTAGAGTCTGCCCCAACGAAGGAGCAGATGAATGAGGAAGAGCCGTTTTTCCGAGGAGCAAATCATCGGTATGATCAAGGAGCAGGAGGCTGGGCTTTCGACGGCCGAGGTCTGCCGCAAGCATGGCCTGAGCCCGGCCACATTCTACAAGCTGAAGGCCAAGTATGGCGGGCTGGAGGTGTCTGATGCCCGACGGCTGCGGCAGCTCGAGGATGAGAATGGCAAGCTCAAGCGCCTGCTGGCCGAGAGCGTTCTGGATAACGCGATCCTGAAGGACCTGCTGGGAAAAGTCTGACGACGCCAGGCCAGCGACGGGACGCAGCGCTTGGCGTGATGCGGTATTACCAGGTCTCGCAGCGCCGTGCCTGCGTGCTGATCGGCGTCGACCCCAAGACGGTCCGGCGAGAACGTCCGCCCGACCATGCCGAGATCCGCGAGGAGATGCGCGAGATCGCCGCTATGCGCCGTCGGTTCGGCTACCGGCGGGTCGGCGTCATGCTCGAACGCAAGGGGCACATCATGAACCACAAGAAGCTCTACCGGCTCTACCGGGAGGAGGGTCTGTCGGTGCGCCGGCGCCGGGGTCGGAAGCGGGCTCGCGGCAGCCGGACGCCGATGCCAGTGCCGCTGCGACCGAATGATCGCTGGTCGATGGACTTTGTGGCCGACACCTTCGGCGCCTCCCGTCGCCTGCGTATCCTGGCGATCAATGATGACGCCTGCCGCGAAAACCTGTGCCTGCTGGGCGACACCAGCATCTCGGGCGTCAGGGTCGCACGTGAGCTCGACACGCTGGTGCGTCTCTATGGCAAACCGGCTTGCATCGTCAGTGACAACGGAACCGAGTTTACCAGCCGGGCGATCCTGAAATGGGCCAGCGAGAACAAGGTCGAGTGGCACTATATCGATCCCGGAAAGCCACAGCAGAATGCGTTCATTGAATCGTTCAATGGGTCGCTGCGCGACGAACTACTCAACGAGGAACTGTTCGACAGCCTCGCCGACGCCCGGCGCAAGCTGGCGGTCTGGCGCTACGACTACAACAACGTCAGGCCGCACTCGTCGCTGGGAAACCGAACACCGGCACAAGCGCGCCGGGCGTTCCTGCAAGATGGAGGCGTCACGCCCGGCGCGCTTGTGCCGGTGGAGCAGCACGAATATCAAACCGGCGGACTCTCGTTATGACCGCGGGACCAGCGGGGGGCAGGTCA
>NZ_LJHZ01000142.1:0-1318 GCF_001296055.1 Novosphingobium sp. AAP93 | reverse complement strand
TGAAGCGTCCCGGGTTTTCCGGAGGCTCCTATTTGTGAGAAGGAGCTGTGATGAGCGCTACAAGGAACAAGTTTTCGCCTGAGTTTCGCGACCGTGCTGTGCGGATGGTCGATGAGCATCGAGGGGATTATCCGTCGGAGTGGGCGGCGATGACCTCGATCGCCGGGAAGGTTGGCTGCACGACCGAGACGCTGCGCCGCTGGTGCCGCGAGGAGGCGAGCCGACGAGCGGGGCCAGCGGCGCAGGCCGCCACTGACCGGGAACGCCTCAAGTTGCTGGAGCGGGAGGTCAAGGAGCTACGGCGGGCCAACGAGATCCTGCGCAAGGCTTCCGCGTATTTTGCGATGGCGGAGCTCGACCGCCACGGCAGATGATGATGGCGTTCATCGACGCCCATCGCGAGGACCTGGGTATCGAGCCGATCTGCCGTGAACTGGCGATCGCCCCGTCCTCCTATCACGAGCATGCCGCCCGCCTTGACGATCCCGGCAGGCGACCGGCGCGGGCACGGCGGGACGACGAGATGCGGGCACAGATCAAGCGCGTCCATGAGGCCAGCTTCGGTCTCTATGGGACGCGCAAGGTCTGGCACCAGCTGCGGCGCGAAGGCGTGGTGATCGCCAAGTGCACAGTGGAACGGCTGATGGCAGCCATGGGGCTGGCAGGTGTGCGGCGTGGCAAGAAAACTATCACCACGGTCAGCGATCCGAAGGCGCCATGCCCGCTGGACAAGGTCAACCGTGAGTTCCGCGTCAGTCGTCCCAATGCCCTGTGGGTGGTCGACTTCACCTACGTCCACACCTGGGCAGGGTTCGTCTACGTGGCCTTCGTGATCGATGCCTATGCCCGACGGATCGTGGGCTGGAAGGTTAGCACCTCGGCGACCGCCGGCTTCGTCCTGGATGCCCTCGAACAGGCGATCCACGCCCGCCGCCCCGGCCCCGATGACGGCCTGATCCACCATAGCGACCGGGGCGTTCAATACCTTGCGATGAACTACACCCAGCGCCTCGCCGAGGCGAACCTTGTGCCGTCGGTCGGCAGCGTCGGCGACAGCTATGACAATGCCTTGGCCGAGACGATCAACGGCCTCTATAAGGCCGAAGTCATCTGGCGGCAGCGATCATGGCCCAGCGCGTCAGCCGTGGAAATGGCAACCCTGCGCTGGGTCGATTGGTTCAACAACCATCGCCTGTTCGGCCCCATCGGGCACATCCCGCCTGCTGAGGCCGAGGCCAACTACTATGCAGCCAACGAGACCCTCGATATGGTGGCATAACCCAATTGAAACTGCCTCCGGAAAACCCGGGACGCTTCA
>NZ_LJHZ01000141.1:0-2160 GCF_001296055.1 Novosphingobium sp. AAP93 | reverse complement strand
TGTCAACGGCACTGTAAAAATCCCCGGAAGTGGCAAAGTAAAATTCCCCACTTTGCGGTTTGGGTAATCAGGCGGTCATTGGTGTGCCTCCATTTTTCGGAGGACGTCCGCGGCGGCGAGGCTCGACGGGCGCAGGTGGCGTAATTCGCGCGTTGGACCTGATGTGCTCGGGCAGCAGATCGGCATGGCGGCGCAGGCGATAACTTGAGCCATCGATCTGGATGACGATGGCATGATGCAGCAACCGGTCGAGCAGCGCCGTTGCGACCACGGGGCTGCCGAAGATGTCGCCCCATTCCGCAAAGCCGCGGTTCGAGGTGAGGATCATCGCGCCTTTTTCGTAGCGCGCATTGACCAGCTGGAAGAACAGGTTGCCGCCACCGGGTATGACCGGGAGGTAACCGATCTCATCGACGATCAGGAGTGATGGCCGGCAGTAGAACCGGAGCCGTTCGCGCAAGGTGCCTTCGCGCTCTGCCTTCGCCAGGGCGCCGATCAGGTCGGCAAGCGTAATGAACGACACGCTCTTGCCCGCCTTGACCGCCTCAAGCCCCAGAGCGCTGGCCAGATGGCTTTTGCCCGTGCCCGGCGGGCCCAGCAGGTGCACGACCTCGGCCCGTGCCACGAAGTTAAGCTCGGCCAGTGCCATGATCCTGGCCTTGTCGAGCGAGGGTTGGAACGAGAAGTCGTAGCCACTCAGCGTCTTCACAGTGTTGACCCGGCCCATGCGCAGCGCGGTGCGGATGCGGCGCTCCTCCCGGAACGTGAGTTCCTCGAGCAATAGCTGTTCCACGGCCTCCAGAGCCGTAATCTCGCCGCGATCAAGGCGGGAGACGCAGTCATCGACGACCTCGATCGCACGCGGCATCTTGAGGCCCACCATGCTGGATTTGATCCGGTCAAGCAGTGATGCGCTGGGATCAGGAAGGAGCGAGTTCATGCGCGTGCTCCTGCCAGCTGCTGGCCGATGGCAGCATAAATGTCCAACGAACGGCGAGCGACCTGCTGGCCGGTAAACCCATGCGGCAAGGGTAGATCGTCATTTCGGCGCCGATGACGCCGGTGCCCGTCAAGAAGCGAACGCTGCCGCCGTCCCTCAAGCAGAGGATGGCGGGCGATCAGGCGATCATCTTCGAAGATCCGGATCTCGTCAGCAAGGCTGTGGACCTCCACGACACGCCGACGGGTCGCATCCGGGACCGAGTAGTAATTGCCGCCAACACTGACCATCCCCTCATGGCTGATCCGGCGCTCAAGCTTGAGAACCGCACCGAACGGGACCAGCGGCAAGGGCTGCAACGCCGGCATTTCCTCCGCAAAGGCTTCGTTCACGATCCGCCCCGTCGTTGCATGCAGGCGCGGATTGGCCACCGTGCTCAGCCAGCGATTGAACTGGGTATTCAGGTCATCCAGGTCGTGGAACATGCCGCCCAGGAAAAAGTCTTCCCGGATGTAGCGGAACGGGCGCTCAACCTTGCCCTTGGTCTCAGGCCGATAGGCACGGCAGGCCTTGGGCAGATAGCCGTAGTGTTTCGCAAATTCCCCGAGCGTCCGATTATAGACGACGCGGCCGTCCTCATCCTCGCCGATCACTGCGGTTTTCATGCGGTCGTAAAGGATCTCGCGCGGCACGCCCCCGATCGCCTCGAACGCTGCCCGGTGGCAAGCCAGCACGCTCGGCATCGTTTGGCGCAGAACGAACCTCCCCCAGATCAGGCGGGAGAAGCCCAGCACCATGGAGAACAGCCACACCACCTGCACACGATCCGGCGCATCAACAAAACGGACCCGGAACTGCGCAAAGTCGACCTGAGCCTGATGACCCGGCGGGGTCTCGAACCGTACAGCATAGGGCTTGCCGCCACCGGCCGGACGCATCGAACGCACCGTGTCGCGCACCGTGCTGTAACCGCCGGTATAGCCCCGCTCGCCAACCTCACGGGCCAGGCGCTGGGCGCTCAGCCCGGGATAGGCCTCCAGTCGCGCCCGCAGGTAATCAATATATGGGTCCAGCAGGCGCTCGCGCGGCTGCCGCGGGCCATATGTCGGCACATCAACCCCGCGTGCAATGTATTTGCGGACCGTCTTACGGTCGACGCCCACCTGCCGGGCGATCACGGCGAGCTTCACGCCTTGGCGATGCAAATCCAGGATCATCAT
>NZ_LJHZ01000140.1:0-3012 GCF_001296055.1 Novosphingobium sp. AAP93 | reverse complement strand
GATCAGCAAGGCTGTCATTGATGGTGGAATTCTCAAGCATGAACAGAGTTATTAGGACCGGTTAGCTCCATACGTTACCGCACTTCTACACCCGGCCTATCAACGTGGTGGTCTACCACGACTCGATGATACCTAATCTTGAGGGAGGCTTCCCGCTTAGATGCTTTCAGCGGTTATCCCGTCCATGCATAGCTACCCTGCTGCACTCCTGGCGGAATGACAGGTACACCAGAGGCATGTTCACCCCGGTCCTCTCGTACTAGGGGCAACTCCTCTCAAGTATCGACGCCCACGGCAGATAGGGACCAAACTGTCTCGCGACGTTCTGAACCCAGCTCACGTACCACTTTAATTGGCGAACAGCCAAACCCTTGGGACCTGCTCCAGCCCCAGGATGTGATGAGCCGACATCGAGGTGCCAAACGATTCCGTCGATATGAGCTCTTGGGAATCATCAGCCTGTTATCCCCGGCGTACCTTTTATCCGTTGAGCGATGGCCCTTCCACGAGGGACCACCGGATCACTATGACCGACTTTCGTCTCTGCTCGACTCGTCAGTCTCGCAGTCAGGCAGGCTTATGCCATTGCACTCTAACAGACGGTTTCCAACCGTCCTGAGCCTACCATCGCGCGCCTCCGTTACTCTTTAGGAGGCGACCGCCCCAGTCAAACTACCCGCCACAGAGGGTCCCCGAACCGGATCACGGTCCTGGGTTAGACATCAGAAAACAACAGGGTGGTATTTCACCTATGGCTCCACACCAGCTGGCGCCGGTGCTTCAAAGCCTCCCACCTATGCTACACAATTCTTTCCTAATGCCACTCTGAAGCTGCAGTAAAGGTGCACGGGGTCTTTCCGTCTAACCGCGGGTACTCCGCATCTTCACGGAGAATTCAATTTCGCTGAGCATATCCTGGAGACAGTGGGGAAGTCGTTACGCCATTCGTGCAGGTCGGAACTTACCCGACAAGGAATTTCGCTACCTTAGGACCGTTATAGTTACGGCCGCCGTTTACTCGGGCTTCAATTCGGAGCTTGCACTCCTCCTCTTAACCTTCGAGCACCGGGCAGGCGTCAGACCCTATACGTCGTCTTGAAGCCGACTTAGCAGAGTCCTGTGTTTTTGCTAAACAGTCGCTACCCCCTGGCCTGTGCCCCCCACAAGTGCTTGCGCATATGTGGGGCCTCCTTCTTCCGAAGGTACGGAGGCAATTTGCCGAGTTCCTTCAGGATACTTCTCTCAAGCGCCTTGGTATACTCTACCAGACCACCTGTGTCGGTTTCGGGTACGGTCTATACGGTGGGGCTATTTCCTGGAACCATTTCAAAGCCACTCCAATCCGTTAAGGAGTGACAATACACATGATCCGTCACACACCACCAGGCCCACGAATATTAACGTGGTTCCCATCGACTACCCCCTTCGGGCTCGTCTTAGGGGCCGGCTCACCCTGCTCAGATTAGCTTTAAGCAGGAACCCTTGGTCTTTCGGCGAGAGGGCATCTCACCCTCTTTGTCGCTACTCATGTCAGCATTCGCACTTCCGATACCTCCACGACCCATTACCAGATCGCTTCATCGGCCTACGGAACGCTCCGCTACCGCTCAGCTTGCGCTGAACCCTAAGCTTCGGTGCATCACTTTAGCCCCGATACATCTTCGCCGCAGGATCTCTTATTTAGACCAGTGAGCTGTTACGCTTTCTTTAAAGGATGGCTGCTTCTAAGCCAACCTCCTGGTTGTTTTGGAAATCCCACATGCTTTCCCACTTAGTGATGACTTGGGGACCTTAGCTGTAGGTTAGGGCTGTTTCCCTTTTGACGACGGACCTTAGCACCCGCCGTCTGTCTGCCGGATAAGACTCGATGGTATTCGGAGTTTGGTTAGGTTTGGTAGATCTCGCGACCCCCTAGCCCATCCAGTGCTCTACCCCCATCGGCATACATCCGACGCTCTACCTCAATAGATTTCGCGGAGAACCAGCTATTTCCCGGTTTGATTGGCCTTTCACCCCTAAACACAACTCATCCGAGAATTTTTCAACATTCAACGGTTCGGCCCTCCAGTGCGTGTTACCGCACCTTCAGCCTGGTCATGCCTAGATCACCGGGTTTCGGGTCTAATTCATCATACTCTAGCGCCCTATTCAGACTCGCTTTCGCTGCGCCTACACCTATCGGCTTAAGCTCGCATGATAAACTAAGTCACTGACCCATTATGCAAGAGGTACGCAGTCACCCCCTAAAGAGGCTCCTACTGCTTGTAAGCATTCGGTTTCAGGTACTGTTTCACTCCCCTCATCGGGGTGCTTTTCACCTTTCCCTCACGGTACTGGTTCGCTATCGGTCATGTACGAGTATTTAGGCTTGGAGGGTGGTCCCCCCATGTTCAGACAGGATTACACGTGTCCCGCCCTACTCGAGTCCTCATCCATCACTTTCGCATACGGGGCTGTCACCCGCTATGGCCAGTCTTTCCAAACTGTTCTGCTAGTTGAAGATGAGGCACTGGCCTGGTCCGCGTTCGCTCGCCACTACTAACGGAATCTCGGTTGATGTCTTTTCCTCCAGGTACTGAGATGTTTCAGTTCCCCGGGTTCGCTTCACCAAGTCTATTTTATTCAACTCGGTGATACCTGTTCCACCTCTCCCCTGAACCGATCGCTCGGACCACGGAAGAAATGGTGAAGGTGGGTTTCCCCATTCGGAAATCGCCGGATCAAAGTTTGCTCACAACTCCCCGACGCTTATCGCAGCGTGCCACGTCCTTCATCGCCTGTACATGCCAAGGCATCCACCAAATGCTCTTACCTCACGCTTGAGAATCCACACCATCAACGACAGCCTTGCATATACTGTCGCCGTTTACAGGCATGGACGAATAATCTCAGCCAGATTTACAACATCTGTAAGTGACACATCAGTCTGTGGTCCTTGAACCACACACCAATGCACCACGGCATCGATTAAAAACCCATTCACAATGTCAAAGAAGCGCGGGGCAGATCCCC
>NZ_LJHZ01000014.1:0-1668 GCF_001296055.1 Novosphingobium sp. AAP93 | reverse complement strand
GAGCGAAGTCGAGACACCGCACGCCGCATTTGGTGTCTCGACTTCGCTCGACACGAACGGAGGTTAGGATTGGGCAAAGGTGGTACCTGCTAGCCACCAGTATCTGATCGCGCTCGGCTCCAACCAGCGCCATCCCCGCCACGGCCCCCCGCCGCAGGTCCTGCGCGCCGCGCTCGCGGCCATAGCGGGGGAGGGCCTCGCCGTCGAAGTCGCCTCGCCGATCATCACGAGCGCTCCCGTCGGCCCCTCCCGTCGCCGCTACGCCAACGCCGCCGCGCGGATCGCCACAAGGCTTGATCCGCCCGCAGTCCTCGCCCTGCTTCAGCGCCTCGAAACCCGCTTCGGCCGCGTCCGCCGCGGCCAGCGCTGGGGCGCGCGGACGCTCGATCTCGACGTGATCCTGTGGAGCGGCGGCCCCTGGCGCAGCAAGACGCTCAAGATCCCCCACCCGCTCTACCGCCAGCGCAGCTTCGTGCTCACCCCCGCCGCCACGGTCGCCCCGGATTGGCGCGATCCGGCAGGCACTTGCACCATCCGCCACCTCCACGCCCGCTTGACCCGGCCCCGCCCCATCCGTAGGGCAAGCGCTCACCGCCTGCGTGTGGGCCCTTAGCTCAGTCGGTAGAGCAACTGACTTTTAATCAGTAGGTCGCTGGTTCGAACCCAGCAGGGCTCACCATATTTTTCAATAGCTTAGGAGGATTTTTCAATCTCTCCTGAGGCTATTTTCCCCATTCAGGCTTCATATAGGCTTCAAAAATAAAGTGGGCGTTAGTCCGCTTTGGTGGAAATTAATGCCATTTAATCAGAAGTTTGGGCGGAAACAGGTTCTCACCGTCAAGGTGATCGACATGTGGTGTGTCGGGCTCAAACTCGGGCGGCGTTCCCCTCAAATGGTAGCGCCAAAGAAGCTGCAAAATGAGCCCATCGCCCATCGAAGCGCAACGCCTAGGCTTCAAAATTCCCGATAGGCTTCAAACCCCACGTCTAGGCTTCACCCGACTCGCCACGCTTCGTTCCAAGCCCGATAGCCTTCGCTAGCTCACCACGCTTGGCTGCATAGTTCGGGGCAACCAGTGGGTGATCAGCAGAGAGATTCCACCTAGCCTTGTACTCCTGCGGTGTGAGGCCATGGGTGGTCATCAGATGGCGCTTGAGCATCTTCCCTTTGAAGCCGCACTCCAAGCACGTCACCACATCAGGCTTCACAGAGGAACGAACCGACACGGCTGGCTCACGAGATGCTTCAACGACGGGAGCAGGTGCACCAGCATTCGCCAGTGCCTGATGGACCGCATTGATGAGGGTTGGCATATCGCTCACCGCCACGCTGTTGTTGCTGACGTGTGCGGCGACAATGTCTGCCGTCAGTGCGATGAGAGTTTCATTGGCCATGGCGCTGTCCCTTTTTTGTAATGAGGCGGGATAGGTCGGGGAATGGTTGGAATGCAAGGTTGGTGGCAGCGAAGGGCTGTGATCTGAACCAACCCTTTGCTAGCCTCATCGACTGATCGGTTGGAGCAACCCCGATGATTGTTTGTTCCCGGTTCGATGGCGATGTCGATGAGGAAATCTGGGATCGGCAACACGACGTCTATCCTTATGCTATTTCTGAAGCGTCCCGGGTTTTCCGGAGGCTCCTATTTGTGAGAAGGAGCTGTGATGAGC
>NZ_LJHZ01000139.1:0-2086 GCF_001296055.1 Novosphingobium sp. AAP93 | reverse complement strand
GAAGTGGGGAATTTTCAAATGTCACTTCTGGGGCATTTTACTCCGCCAGCGACAACCACGTGCCATAGAGCCGCATGATCCCCGCGTGGCCGCGATACTCGCCCGAAAGGAACACCACCGCGCCGTCTTCGGCAAAGAGGCCAGCCACTTCCTCGGGCCGGTTGTAGTCGATGTAATAGCCATAGGCCCACTGCAGGCGGCGGATCGCGTTGATGTCTTCCAGCTCGCCGACGCGGTTTTCCAGCGCGGCAAGACGCGCTTCCAGATCAGACATTTACCCCACTCCCATCCAATCCGCCTCCGCGGACATTTGTAAGTAAGGCTAACAATTCTCGAAACGATTGGCAATCGCCTCCCGCCGCGCCATGCTGCGCAAAAGGGGAGAGAAGAATGGATTCGAAAGGGGAGCCTACGCCCGCCGATATCCGCACGGTCATCGCGGCTTCGGCAGCAGGCACGGCGTTCGAGTGGTACGATTTCTACATCTACGGCACACTCGCCCCGCTGTTCGGCAAGCTGTTCTTCCCCGGCTCCAGCCCTGCGGCGGGCTTCCTCCTCGCGCTGGCCACCTTCGGCGTCGGCTTTGCGGTGCGGCCTATCGGTGCCGCCATCTTCGGCACGCTGGGTGACCGCCTTGGCCGCAAGGTGACCTTCCTCGTCACGATCACGCTGATGGGCCTTGCCACCACCGCGATCGGCCTGCTCGGCACCTATGCGCAATGGGGCATCGCCGCGCCGATCCTCCTCGTCGTGCTGCGCGCGCTGCAGGGCCTCGCGGTCGGCGGCGAATATGGCGGCGCGGTGATCTACGTGTGCGAACACGCCCCGGTGAAGAAGCGCGGGTTCTACACCGGCTGGATCCAGATCGGCGCCTCGGCGGGGTTCTCGCTCAGCCTCCTCGTCGTCCTCGCCACCGAAACCCTCGTCGGCGAGGAAGCGTGGATCGCCTGGGGCTGGCGCCTGCCCTTCCTGTCGAGCCTCTTGCTTCTCGCTGTCTCGATCTGGATGCGCCTCAAGCTCTCCGAAAGCCCGGTCTTCGCCGCGATGCAGAAGGCCGGCGAGCTTGCCCGCACCCCCTTGCGCGAAGCCTATGCCACGCCCAAGCAGCTGCGCCGCCTGTTCGCCACCACGTTCGGCGGCGCGGTGGGGCAATCGATCTGCGGCTACATCGGCATGATCCAGCTGCTCAATTTCATGCAGGTCTCGGTCCACATGGACCCGGTGCTGACGCGCACACTGCTGATCGGCGTGCTCGCTGTCCTTGCCTTCACCAACGTGCTCGCGGGCTGGCTTTCCGATCACGTCGGGCGCAAGCCGGTCGTGCTCGCGGGCTATGCGATGATGCTGGTGGTGCTGTTTCCCGGATTCCAGCTCATCGCCGATCAGGCCAACCCGGCCCTCGCCCGCGCCGCCAAGGAGCATCCCGTCGTCGTTTCCGGGGCAGAGTGCACCTTCAATCCCTTCGCGCAGCACGGGCAGACCAGCGCCTGCGGGAAGGTGCTCGACACCCTCACCCGCGCCGGGGTCCCCTATACCAAGCAGGACGCCCCCGCCGGTTCGGCCCCTGTCGTCACCATCGCCGGCCAGCCGACCACGCCCGAAACGCTCGATACCGCGCTCAAGGCCGCAGGCTACACCACCGCGCCGGTCAGCCCGCCGCTCGGCAACCTCGTGATCATCGTCATCGCCATGGTCGTCGTCGGCCTCCCCGGCATCCTCACCTATGGCCCGATGGGCGCATGGCTGTGCGAGCAGTTCCCCGCGCGCACGCGCTATTCCTCGCTCGCCACCAGCTACAACTTCGGCGTCGGCATCTTCGCGGGCTTCATGCCGTTCATCGTGCAGGCCACCGTCGCCACGACCGGCAGCGTGATGACCGGATTTGCCTATCCCTTCATCATGGTCGTCTTCGCCGCCGTCGTCGCGATCTTCGGCCTGCCCGAGACGGCGGGCAAACGCTTGCAGGAACCCGCATGAGCTGACGTGACGAACCGAGCTGACAGGCGCTTGCAAGGCTCGCTGGCCACGATATGTTGATTGCCACTGAGAAGTGACCCGGGAGGGGCCGTAATTTCCACTGAGATTT
>NZ_LJHZ01000138.1:0-2286 GCF_001296055.1 Novosphingobium sp. AAP93 | reverse complement strand
CAAATCTCAGTGGAAATTACGGCCCCTCCCGGGTCACTTCTCAGTGGCAATCAACAGATTGTAGTCAGCTAGCTTTTCGCCCTGCTGCGTCGACCAATATGCGATCCGCCAGTCCCAGTAGCCATGAGCGAACTGCGCTGTGATATCGTTCAAGCGCATTGATTTGCCGTCAGCGTAGCGAAAATACGCCTTGTAGTAACGAGCCGCTTGATTCTTGTGCCAACGCTGACGATCAGCTCGCCACGTGCGATTGTTCACGTTGCGCTGATACCAATCTTCCCAGTGCTTCTCGAATGTGTAGTCGTCGATAGCGTGACCAAGATCGGCTGCGGTTGTGAGTCTGTCATATTCTTTGCGAGCGAACGCATACGCATCTTCGTATTTGGTCAGCTTCGTGCTGCGATCAATGTGCTTTCGAAGCCCTCGAATCTTGAGCTTCATGTACCAAGTCGGTTTGCGATGGGACTTCACGTTGGGGACAGCGGTGGCGAGATTGCGCTGATACAAGATCAGATCGCCACCGAGATGCTCGACCCTGTTTTCGTAGTACGCCATCGCCTAGACCCAGCCAGCTTCTAACTACGAGCAACCGCCTCGAGAATCTTCTGCATCTCGTCCCAAAGTCGCTGTTGCCGCTCACGCTGCGAGTCCAGCATGGTCAAAACTCCATCTGTCGGATTTGAGCCAGTGCCGCTTGCGACACGCATGAACGCCTTTGTCACCTCAGCTTGCAGCTTATCACCTTCAGCCTTGCAGGCATTCCAGAGATCGAGAAGTTCGAAATAGCGTTCTTGTAGATTGTCGCTCATACCTACGTCCTCTCGTTTTTAGCTTCAAGATCGCTCGATCCTGTTCTCAATCCAAGTCATCGTCAGCACCCCTAAGATGCCCTGACTGCTGCGATTATGCTATTTCCGAGAACTCAGAACGTCAATGATCCCAACATTCTGCTACGATTCTGCTACAAAGAAAAAGGGGCTGCGATTTCTCGCAACCCCTTGATTTTTCGACGAAAAATGGACTTTTCGTCTTAACGCTTCGAGAACTGGAAGCTCTTGCGGGCCTTGGCCTTGCCGTACTTCTTGCGTTCGACAACGCGCGGGTCGCGGGTGAGGAACCCGGCGGCCTTGACGGCGCCGCGCAGCGCGGGCTCGAACTTCGAAAGCGCCTGCGAGATGCCGTGCTTGACCGCACCGGCCTGACCCGAGAGACCGCCGCCCTTGACAGTGGCGACGACGTCGTACTGACCCGAGCGGTCAGCGACTTCGAACGGCTGGTTGATGACGAGACGCAGCGTCGGGCGCGCGAAATAGACTTCCTGATCGCGGCCGTTGACGGTGATCTTGCCCGAGCCGGGCTTGATCCACACGCGGGCGACGGCATCCTTGCGGCGGCCGGTCGCGTAGGAACGACCCTGCGCGTCGACTTCACGCTCGCGCAGCGGCGCGGCGGGAGCCGAGGGGGCGCGAGGCGCTTCGGTCGTCGCGGCAGGAGCAGCGGCGGCGGCAGCCGAGGTCAGATCCTTGAGATCCGCGAGGCTGGAGACGGTATCGGTGTCGGACATGGTTTACGCACCCACCTTGTTCTTGCGGTTCATCGACGCGACGTCGAGCGGCTGGGGCTGGGTCCCGGCGTGGGGATGCTCAGCACCGGCATAGAGATGCAGCGCGCGCATCTGCGCACGGCCGAGCGGGCCGCGCGGAATCATGCGCTCGACGGCCTTTTCCAGCACGCGCTCGGGGAAGCGACCACCGAGAACCTTGTCCGCGGTGACTTCCTTGATGCCGCCGGCATAACCGGTGTGCTTGTAGTAGATCTTGTCCTTGAGCTTGTTGCCCGTCAGACGCACCTTGTCGGCGTTGATGACGACGACATGATCGCCGCAATCGACGTGCGGGGTGTAGCTCGGCTTGTGCTTGCCGCGCAGATGATTCGCGATGATCACCGCGAGACGGCCGACAACGAGGCCATCGGCATCAATGAGATGCCACTTCTTTTCCACCTCGGCCGGCTTGATCGACCGGGTGACTTTCGTGAGCGCCTTCATGGCTGAAACCCATCCTGGAAATGTGGTACGCCGCAGGCAGGCCGAAAGCGAAGCCGGAGGCGAGGAAGCGCGCCTTTGCTCACAAACCCGCCAAGAGTCAAGCAAACCGGGCGTTTCCGGAGAGGTAAAATAATACCGTGCTCTTGTTTGACGTTTCAGCAAGGCTGAAACGTGGGCGGCACCGGCCCGCTCCCCCGCCCGGCCACCCACGAGAGTACCCTGAATGGGTGGCCGGGCGG
>NZ_LJHZ01000137.1:0-15858 GCF_001296055.1 Novosphingobium sp. AAP93 | reverse complement strand
CGGAGGGGTGCTTAGATCAGCGCTTCACCTGGCACTTGAGGCCGCCGGACTGCAGCTTGGCGCAGAGTGCGTTGGCGGCGGCGACATCGCCTGCGACGGCCTGGAGGCGGAACACGGTGGCCATGTCGGCCTTGCCCTCGATCACGCGGTGCGAGAGGCCATTGAGGGCATCGTGCGCGGTGACCAGCTTCGACCATGCGGCTTCAGCGGAAGCGGCGGTCGAGAAGGCGCCGACTTGCACGCCCACACCCGAGGTGGGTGCGGCTGGTGCCGGAGCGGAAGCGGACGGCTTGGGGGCGGGCGCCGGTACGGGCGCGGGCGCATTGCTGCCGGCAAGGGTGGCGACGGGCTTCTCGCCCTCGCTGACCTTGAAGCTGGCATCGCCGGTGCCCTGGAACGTCTTGCCGCCCGGATCCTTGGGCGCAATCTTGTAAGGCTCCTTGCTCGCCGCGATCAGGCTGCCATCGGCCGAAGCAGCGGGGCCGCCCCGGTGGGTAAACCAGTAGATGCCGCCGACGAGCGCGGCCAGCAGCAGCACCGCCAGCACACCGAAACCGATCATCCGGCTGTTGTCAGGCTCCGCGTCATCGAAATCGACATCGTCGGCGCTTTCAAGCCAGGGCAGACGTTCCTCGTCACCGAGCGCGAGACGATCATCCGGCGCGCTTTCGAACATCGCATCATGCGCCTCGTGCGCCGCGTGCTCCGCCGTCTCGCCCCAGCCCTGAAGCTGGCCCTCGTTCTCGTCCCCTGCGCCGGTAACCATCGCGTCAAAGCTCCTCGGCGGCCTCCACCCCTAGTATGGCCAGCCCGTTCTTTACCACTTGCCCGATTTGAAGGCCGAGGAAAAGACGCGCCGATGTGAGCGCTGCATCCTGTGCCACAATGAAGCGCTTGTCCGGGCGGTCATTCCCGACGTTCCAATAGGCATGGAAGCCCGCGGCGAGGTCGTAGAGGAAGAAGGCCACGCGGTGCGGCTCGCGCGCGGCGGCGGCCGCCTCGACAATCCGCGGGAACTGCGCGGCGAGCTTGATCAGGCCGAGTTCTTCCTCGCCCAGCAGGGCGACATGGTCTGCCGAGGGCGCAAAGCCTTCCGCCGCCGCCTTGCGCAAGGTCGAGCGGATGCGGGCGTGCGCGTACTGCACGTAGAACACCGGGTTGTCCTTCGAGGCTTCGACCACCTTGTCGAAGTCGAAATCCATCTGCGCATCGGGCTTGCGGGTGAGCATGGTGAAGCGCACCACGTCCTTGCCGACCATCTCGACGACATCGGCGAGCGTGACGAAATTGCCCGCGCGCTTCGACATCTTGAACGGCTGGCCGCCCTTCATCAGCTGGACCATCTGGACGAGCTTGACCTCGAAGGGCTTCGGCGTGCCGCTGTCCGCACTGGTCAGCGCGGCGACGGCGGCCTTGATCCGCTTGACCGTGCCGGCATGGTCCGCGCCCCAGATATCGACGAGCGCATCGGCGGCCTGTGCCTTCTGGAAGTGGTAGGCGAGGTCGGCGCCGAAATAGGTCCAGGCGCCGTTCGACTTCTTGATCGGGCGGTCCTGATCGTCGCCGAACTTCGTCGAGCGGAAGAGCGGCAGCGCCACCGGCTCCCAATCCTCGGGCGTCTTGCCCTTGGGGGCTTCGAGCTCGCCATCATAGACCAGATCATGCGCGCGCAGCCAGCTTTCCGCGGCGTCGACCTTGCCCGAGGCCTGCAGTTCGGCTTCGGACGAGAAGAGGTCGTGGTGGATGCCGAGCGTGGCGAGGTCGTCGCGGATCATGTCCATCATCGCGGCGACGGCGCGGGTACGGAAGAGGACCAGCCACTCGGCTTCGGGCGCGGCGGCGTATTGATCGCCGAATTCGGCGGCGAGCGCCTGCCCGACCGGCACGAGGTAGTCGCCCGGGTAGAGGCCTTCGGGGATCGAGATCGCCTCGCCCAGAGCCTCGCGGTAGCGCATGTGCACGGAGCGGGCGAGCACATCGACCTGCGCGCCGGCATCGTTGACATAGTACTCGCGTGTCACGCTGTGCCCGGCAAACTCAAGCAGGCTGGCAAGCGCATCGCCCACCACCGCGCCGCGGCAGTGGCCCATGTGCATCGGGCCGGTGGGGTTGGCCGAGACGTATTCGACGTTGACCATCGCGCCGCCGCCCATAGCGGAGCGGCCATAGTCGCCCGCCTTGGCGGCGATCAGGTGCAGTTCGTTCAGCCACGCGGCTGCAGCCAGCCGCAGATTGATGAAGCCCGGCCCGGCGATCTCGGCGGAGGCGACGCGGGGTTCCTTGGCGAGTTCCTCGACCAGCAGCGCGGCGAGCGCGCGGGGGTTGGTGCCGGCGGGCTTGGCGAGCACCATCGCCGCGTTGGTGGAGATATCGCCGTGGCTTGCCTCGCGCGGCGGCTCGCAGGTCACGCCGCTTCGCGCAAGACCCTCCGGCAGCGATCCGGCGGCGACGAGCGCATCGAGCGCGCGGTCGATCACGCCGGCGAAATCGGCGAACAGGGGGAGAGCGGAAGCGTTTGCGGTCTCAGTCATGCCCGCGCCGTTAGCCGAAGCGGGATAGGCCCGCAATCAACGCGTGGCGTTGTACTTCAGTTGGTCGTCGGTCAGCTGGAAGCCGACGAGTTGTTCGAAGCTCGCCTTGGCGAGCGCGGCGCGGACTTCGGGCAGCGCGAGCGGATCGGTGGCGGCGTCGGCCTGGCCGGGTTTGCGCTTTCTGGTGAGGAGCTTGCGCACATTGGCGGGCAGCGTCGCCTCGTTGCGGTCCACGACCGAACCCGCGCGGCCCACGGCCTGCGCGCGTTCCTGACCATCGGCAAAATCGAGCGTGATCGTGCCGAGGCGCTTGGCGATCACGACATTGCCGCCGCGCATGACGGCGGAGAAGTAGGGCAGTGTCACCCGGCGCGCGCCGCGCGTGTCGGTACGGCGGGCGAGAACGTCGAAGGTGACTGCGGTGTCGAGCTGGGTCGCGCCCTTGCTGTCGTCGCAGGTGCCGCGCAGATTGGTGATCGCGGCGGTGACGTCGATCGCACCCGCATCGCTGCGGCCGGGCGCGGAGAACAGCGTGATGTCGCCGGTCATTTCCGGGATCTCGACCAGCGGGCACGGGCTGCGCAGCGCGGTCACGCCGACACTGTCGTCCACCACCAGCTCGCCGCCGCCGCCCTTGCAGGCGCCGAGCATGCCCGCGAGGGCGAGCGCAGCCAGCGGAGCAAGGCGCCGGAACGTGGCTGGGCGGAAGGCGGACGAGGTCATTCAGGCATCCTTGGGCAACTTGAAGCGCATCCTCTAGCCACCGTGCCCCCATGGTGCAATGCTACATCCCCGATCTTGGCCCCTTCGTGGCGGGTTTGCGAGAGGCCGCCCGCCTGCTAAGGTCCCTCGTGATGACCACCACCGTTTCCGCTTCGCCCGATGCCCCCACCGCAGCGCTTGCCCCGCTCAAGCTGCTGATCGCCGCCCCGCGCGGCTTCTGCGCCGGGGTCGACCGCGCGATCGAGATCGTCGAGCGCGCGCTGGACCGCTATGGCCAGCCGGTGTTCGTGCGGCACGAGATCGTGCACAATCGCTATGTGGTCGATGGCCTCAAGGAAAAGGGCGCGATCTTCGTCGAGGAGCTCGACGAAGTGCCCGATGGTTCGCCGGTGGTGTTTTCCGCGCATGGCGTGCCCAAGACGATCCCCGCGACCGCGACGGAACGCGGGCTCGACTGGCTCGATGCGACCTGCCCGCTGGTGAGCAAAGTCCACCGCCAGGCCGAACGCCATGTCGAGGCCGGGCGGCATATCCTGTTCGTGGGCCACAAGGGCCATCCGGAAGTGATCGGCACGATGGGCCAGGTGCCGGACGGCGCGATCACGCTGGTCGAGACGCTGGAAGACGTCGCCGCGCTCGATTTTCCGGAGGGCAAGCCGCTCGCGTTTCTGACCCAGACGACGCTTTCGGTGGACGACACGCGCGAGATCGTGGCGGCGCTGCGGGCGCGCTTTCCGGACATCAGCGGGCCGCGCGCAGAAGACATCTGCTACGCGACATCCAACCGGCAGGCGGCGGTCAAGGCGATTGCCGAGCGCTGCGACCTGTTGCTGGTGATCGGCGCGCCGAACAGCTCGAACTCGCTCCGCCTCGTCGAAGTGGCCGAGCGCGAGGGCACCAAGGCCCGGCTGATCCAGCGCGGCGGCGAGATTGATCCCGCTTGGCTTGAGGGCGTCGAGACGCTGGGCCTCACCGCCGGGGCCTCCGCGCCCGAAGTGTTGGTGCGTGAAGTGATCGATACCTTGCGCGAATGGCGCACGGTGGAGGAAGAGACCGTGACCACCACGGTCGAGAAGATGGTGTTCAAGCTGCCCCGCCAACTCACCGAGTAAGCCGGGAGCCATGGCCGTCTACACCCACCTCGGCGCGGAGGAGATGTCCGCGCTGATCGCGCGTTTCGACGTGGGCACGCTGGTTTCCGCGAAGGGCATTGCCGAGGGCGTATCCAACAGCAACTGGCTGCTAGAGACGACTGGCCCAGGTGGCGGCAAGGATGGCGCGAGCGCGCGGTTCATCCTGACGATGTACGAATTTCGCATCGAGCTGGAGGACCTGCCCTACTTCCTCTCGCTGCTCGATCATCTGGCCGCCAAGGGCTGCCCGGTGCCGCGCACGATCCATGACCGCGAGGGCAATCTCTTCGTCAGCGAGTACGGCCCGAACGGGGACAAGGCACTGGCGCTGATCGAGTATCTGCCGGGGGTTTCGGTGAGTACGCCGACGGCCGGGCAGGCGCGCGCGGTGGGGGCCGAGCTGGCGCGGCTGCATCTGGCGGCGGCGGATTTTCCGACCAGCCGCGCCAATGGCATGGGCGTGGCGGAATGGCAGCGGCTGGCAGCGGCGTGCGGGCCGGAGGGGCTGGCGCGGATCAATCCCGAACTGGCGAAAATTGTCGCCAGCGAGCTGCCGCGCCTTGCGGCAAGCTGGCCCGCAGACCTGCCCGCCGGCGTGATTCATGCCGACTTGTTTCCGGACAATGTGCTGATGCTGGGCGACAAGGTCACCGGCCTGATCGACTTCTACTTCGCCTGCAACGACCTGATTGCCTACGATCTTGCCGTGACTCATGTCGCGTGGTGCTTCGACAAGAACGATGTGTTCCAGCCCGATGTCTCGCAGGCTTTGATCAAGGGCTATGAAAGCGTGCGCCCGCTTTCGGCGGACGAACGCGCCGCGCTGCCGCTGCTTGGGCAAGGCGCGGCGATGCGCTTTGCGATGAGCCGCGCGTGGGACTGGCTGAACACGCCGGCGGATGCGCTCGTCACGCCGAAGGACCCGATGGGTCCGGCGCGGCGGCTGGGCTTCTACAAGGCCAACCCGCAGGTCTTCGCATGAAGCATGTGCAGATCTTCACCGACGGCGCATGCAAGGGCAATCCCGGCAAGGGCGGCTGGGGCGCACTGCTGCGGATGGGCGAGGCGGAGAAGGAACTTTCGGGCAGCGAGCGCGAGACAACCAACAACCGCATGGAACTGATGGCCGCGATCAAGGGGCTGGAAGCGCTGAAGGCACCCTGCCAGGTCACGCTCCATACCGACAGCCGCTACGTGCTCGACGGAATCACCAAATGGGTGTTCGGCTGGCAGAAGAAGGGCTGGAAGACGGCCGATAACAAGCCGGTCAAGAACGAGGACTTGTGGCGCGCGCTGCTGGCCGCGGCGCGCCCGCACAAGATCGAATGGGTGTGGGTGAAAGGCCACGACGGCCACCCCGAAAACGAGCGTGTGGACAAGCTCGCAAGCGACGCGGCGATCGCGGCCTGACCCTGCGATCAGAGGCCGCGTCGATCAATCGTCGGTGGTGGTGTCGACCACTTCGGCGCCGGGGCCGTTCTTGAGCACCGACTCGATGGCGTTCTTCGCGCTGGCCTTCGACTTGTAGCCTTCGGTCCAGAAAATCGTCTCGGCATTGTGGCAGAAATAGGCGACGAACTCGCCCGCCTTGTTCTTCCGGATCTCGAAACGGTGCGCCATCGGATTAACCCTCCCTGGTAAATCTACCTAAACGCTCTTTACCACGCGGTGACCTTGTTGGGAGTCCGAATTGCGCCGCTACCGGCGAAACCGGGCGGGCGCATAGATCTCCGCAGCGATCGATGCGGTCATCGCATCGCGCGGGAGGCCGAGCAGCAGCTGCGCGCCGAGGCGGGCGGCGGCGGGCGCGGTCTGGATGCCGAAGCCGCCCTGCCCGGCAAACCAGAACAGGCCCTCGCGCGCGGGATCGAAGCCGTAGACCGGCAGGCGATCGGGCGAGAAGCTGCGCAGGCCCGCCCAGCGGCGCTCCAGCGCGCGGATGTTCCAGTCGACCGCCTGCTCCATCCGGTCGATTGCCATGGCGATATCGAGTTCTTCCGGCGCGGCATCGCGGGGCACGTCGGGTGTCTCGTCGTGCGGGGAGAGCCACAGCCGGTCGCCTTGGGGGCGGAAATAGAAATCCTCGTCGAAGCTGAGGGTCAGCGGCAGCGTTGCAGGCGGCGGGGGATCGATGCGCAGCTGCACCATCGAGCGGCGCATCGGCTGGATGCCCAAGGGTGCGGCACCGGCCAGCTGCGCCACCGGATCGGCCCAGGCCCCGGCCGCATCGACCAGCAGCGCCGCGCGGGCAAAGCCCGGTCCGGCGGCGCCGTTCCATGAGAGCGTCCACTCGCCGCCGCTGCGCTCCGCGCTGTCGAGACGCGCGCGAACCCTGAGAACGCTGCCGATCCTGCGCGCGGCGGCGAGGTAGTGCTGGTGCATCGCGGCGACGTCGATGTCCGCGCATTCGGGTTCCCATGCGCCGATGATCCATTCGGGGCGCAGCCCGGGCACGATCTGCTCGAGCCGCTCGCGCCCGATCAGCTCGATCCGCGCGCCGGCCTCGAGGAATTCCGCGACGAAGGCTTCGGCCTTGGCGCGGTGGTCCTCGCGTCCGATGTGGAGGCCGCCGCGCGGGCTGAGGAAGCCGTGCTCTGCCAGCCAGTCGCCCGATGCTGCGGTGAGCGGATAGATCTTCGGCCCGCCGATAGTCTCATGCCAGAACGCGGCGGAGCGGCCGGTGGTGTGGTAGCCGGGGGTATCCTCGGCCTCGATCAGCAGCACGCGGGCGTGAGGGGCGCATTCGGCGGCAAGGCTTGAGCCCGCCATCCCTGCGCCGACAATGGCGACGTCGAACGTTTCGAGAGCACTCACCCGTGATTACCCCGCCCTGGCCGGGACGGCGCGGTCGAGGAAGCTGGTGATCGCGGCCATGACCTGTCGGCGCACGGGATCGGCTTCGCGCAGCAGTTCGTGGCGCGCCTCGGGGCCCCATGCGACGAGTTCGCCGCGCGGCAGGCGCTCGGCGGCCTGCTCGATGGCGGGCCACGAAACCAGCGCATCCTTCCTGGCGGCGAGCAGCAGAACGGGCGCCATCACCGCTTCGAGCACGCCGGGCGCGCGCAGGCTCTCGATCGAGGCGGCGGCGCGCTCGACCCAGCGCCAGCTGGCGGGGCCAATCTCCAGTTCGGGCCGCGCGGCGCGCCACCACAGCTCATCCGAATAGCGTTCCAGATCGTGGGTGAGGAGGGTCATGCGCTCGTCGCTTGCCGAACCGGGCTTCTCGCTCGATTCCCAGGCCATGCGTTCGGGGTTACCGATCAGGCACATCAGCTTTCCATAAACATGCTGAACAAACTGCGGAATCGCGGTGACGAATCCGAGCATCGGGGCGCTGAGCACGACCGCATCGGGACTGGCCGCGCCTTCCGCCACGCCGCGCAGCACGAGGTGCCCGCCCATCGAATGCCCGGCCAGAACGTGCGGTCCGGGCGTCGTTCGCACCCAGTCTGCCCACAGCGCGGCAAGATCGGCAATCCAGATCGAGAAGTCGGCGATATGGCCCACGATGGGGTTTGCGGTCATGCGGCCCGAAGCGCCCTGCCCGCGCCAGTCAGCGGCGCTGACATGCCATCCGGCATTGGCCCATTCCACCAATGATTCCAGATACTTCTCGTAGAAATCGGCGCGTCCGGGCATGAACAGGATGGAGCCGCGCGGGCGCACTCCGGCGGGCGGATCGATGGCGATGCGGCGGATCTCGTGGCCATCAGGCAGCGCCCAGCGCCACTCGCGCGCCGAGGCGGGAATCGACCGCCGCGTATCGCCACTCGCCAAGCCTGCGTTCACGCCACAACTCCTGTCACGATACCTTGAACGCATCCGCAAGTGCGCGGAATTGCGGCGCTCGTTTGGTTACCGTTTGGTAAGTGATTGTCCCGTATGAGAGCCCTCATGCAGGGAACTCACATCGTTTACGGACTGGTCGGGGCCTTGGCAATCGCGCTGACGATTGCCGCGATCACCGATATCCGCCGCCGCCAGATCGACAACTGGCTGAACGCCGCGATTGCGCTGGGCGCACCGCTGTTCTGGTGGGCGTCCGCGCTGCCGCTGTGGCCGGGTGTCGCGCTGCAGCTGGGGCTGGCTGTGGTCACCTTCTTCGCGCTGGCCGGCCTTTTCGCGCTGAAGGCGATGGGTGGCGGCGACGTGAAGCTGCTCACCGCACTGGCACTGTGGATGCCCGCGCTGCTGTTCCTCAAGCTGCTGGTCATCATGGCGCTCGCGGGCGGCGTGCTGACCATCACGATGGGCATGTGGCACATCGCCCGGCGCCAGAAGGACAAGCTCAAGATTCCCTACGGCATCGCCATCGCGACCGCCGGACTCTGGATCATCACGACAACCGATTGGACCGCAGTTCACGCTCCTTTGGCGGGCTGACGCTATCTTAACCATTTTGCCCGAAACAGGCGGGCAGAACTAACGGCAGGATTGAAGCCATGGACAGGAAGAAGCTGTTGCTGCTGGTGGGGGCGCTGATCGTGGCGATCGGTACGGCCTTTGCTGCCAGAAGCATGTTTGCGGGCGCCGCATCGCCGCAAGCAGCGGCCGCCGCGAAGGTGCAGATGGGCGCCAAGGTGCTCGTTGCCAACCGCGCACTTCCCGCCGGCACGATCATCACGGCCGACGCCATGGGCTATCAGCCCTGGCCGAAGGACCTTGTCCAGGACGTCTACTTCACCGAAGACAAGACCGACATGTCGAAGCTGCTCGGCACGGTCGTACGCCATCCGATCACGGCGGGCGAACCGGTGACGCAGGGCAGCCTCGTGGCTCCCGGCGACCGCGGCTTCCTTGCCGCCGCACTCGGGCCGGGCATGCGCGCCGTCACCATTCCGGTGAGCGCGCGTACCGCCGTTGCGGGCTTTGTCTTCCCCGGTGACCACATCGACCTCGTGCTCACCCAGTCGGTGAAGGGCGTGGGCCAGACGCTCAAGACCGCCGAGACGATCCTCAAGAACCTGCGCGTGCTCGCCACCGACCAGTCGACCGAGCAGGAGCAGATCGAGGGCAAGACCCGCGTGCGCACCTACAGCACCGTCACGGTCGAAGCCACGCCCAAGATCGCCGAGAAGATCGCGGTGGCGCAGACCATCGGCACGATCTCGCTCTCGCTGCGTTCGCTGGCCGACAACACGAGCGAACTCGAACAGGCGCTTGCCAGCGGCCAGATCAAGATCCCCGCGGGCGCCAGCAAGGCCGAAGAGGAGCGCATCCTCAAGCAGGCGGTCACCAAGCCGATCGAGGCCGATGGCAACAGCTACGTCTCCGGCGGCGATGTCTCGCGCTTCCAGCCGAAGAAGGTGACCGATCCGGCTGCCGCCGCGCAGGCGGTGGCCAAGGCGATCTCCTCCTTTGGTCAGCGGCCCATGCCGATGCCCGGCACCGGCGGTTCGATGACGGATGCCGCCCGCGCCATGTTCTTCCCCGGTCCGGTGGTCCGTGTGACCCGCGGCCGCGACACCACCGAAGTCAAAGTGGGAGCGAAGTGAGATGAACACGACCGCTCCCCTCAAGGCCCAGATTCCGCCCGCGAAAGGCATGACCATGAAGGCCCGTATCGCATCCAAGCTGCTCCCGCTCGCTGCACTCGCGGTTCCGCTGGCGCTGGCCGCGGCTCCCGCGCCGGTTGCGGCCCAGTCGGTGACCAGCCCGGCCCGCAGCATCGCGATCTCGATCGGCCGCGGCCAGCTCGTGACGCTGCCCGGCAGGATGACCGACGTGTTCGTCGCCAACGACCAGGTGGCCGACGTGCAGGTGAAGTCCACCAACCAGCTCTACGTGTTCGGCAAGTCTGGCGGCGAGACCACCGTCTACGCGAGCAATTCGAACGGCGATGTGGTGTGGTCGGCCAATGTCCGCGTCGGCACCAACATCGACAGCATCGACCAGATGCTGAAGCTGGCGATGCCCGAAGCGCGCATCGTCACCTCGACGATGAACAACACCGTGCTGCTCACCGGCACGATCGCTGCGCCCGAGGATGCCGCCGAGGCCGAGCGCCTGGTCAAGGCATTCGTCGACACGAAGACGACGGTGATCAGCCGCCTCAAGATGGCGACCCCGCTGCAGGTCAACCTCCATGTGAAGTTTGCCGAAGTGAACCGCTCGCTGGTGCGCCAGATCGGCTCGAACATCACGACGATCGACGGCAGCGGCAAGATCACCAAGTGGGGCGTCAACACTGGCCGCGGTCCGGCGTCGACCTTCACGACCGATCCCAATCTGCCGCTGGGTATCGGCTCCAGCGTGACCGGACAAACTTTCGACGCCACCGCAGCCACAGCCTCGAACCCTCTGGGTATCGTGACCCGGCCCGGCACGAACGTCACGCCGCTTCAGGGCCAGTCCACGCTGGCGCTGATGGGCAAGCTGTTCGGCCTCAACGTGCTGACCGCGCTGGACCTTGGCGAGACCATCGGCCTCGTCACCAGCCTTGCCGAACCGAACCTGACCGCGCTTTCGGGTGAGACGGCCAACTTCCTCGCGGGCGGCGAATACCCGATCCCGATCTCGACCGGCCTCGGCAACACCGCGATCGAATTCAAGAAGTATGGCATCAGCCTTGCCTATACGCCCACGGTTCTCTCCAATGGCCGGATTTCGCTGCGCGTGCGGCCGGAAGTCTCCGAACTTTCGTCCGACGGCGCGATCATCAGCAACAGCTTCCGCGTCTCCGCGCTGACGGTGCGCAGCGCCGAAACCACGATCGAACTTGGCTCGGGCCAGAGCTTCATGATCGCCGGCCTGCTGCGCAACAACGCGCAGGACACGATCACCAAGATGCCCGGCGCGGGTGACCTCCCGATCCTCGGTTCGCTGTTCCGCTCGACCTCGTTCCAGAAGGGCGAGACCGAACTGGTCATCATCGTGACCCCCTATCTGGTGAACCCGGTCGACGCGAGCGAGATCAAGCTGCCGACCGACGGTTTCAAGTCGGCCACGGCGCTCCAACAGGTGCTCGGCCATCTCGAATCCGACGGCGTGACCGGCGGCGACCGCCCCAAGCCGACCGAAAAGTCCGGCACGGTCCAGTCGAACGGTCCCAAGGTCAGTGCGCTCGACGCCCCGGCCGGCGATGCGCCAAGCATCGATGCAGCCTTGCCCGCCGCGCCTGTCGCACCGGCCGCCGCGCCGCCCAAGAGCAGCCGTCCCACCCGCAATCGCCAGGCCAGCGCCGATGTCGCGCCCGGCTTCAATCTCAAGTGAGAAAGGGCCAAGCCATGTCCATCCCTATGCCCCGCATCCAGGGTACCGCCCGGGTCCTTCTCCTTGCAGGCATGCTGAGCCTGCCGCTGGCGGCGTGCAACGCGCCCTCGGCCGAACTGAACCGCAGCCTTGAGAGCGTGCACCAGCCGGTCGTCCAGCGCAGCAGCTTCGTGTTCGATGTCTCGACGCTGCCCGGCGGCGGCCTCGCCGTGTCCGAACAGCGCCGCCTTGCCGGCTGGCTGGATGCGCTCGACCTCGGCTATGGCGACCGGATCTCGCTCGACGATCCAGTCGATTCCGACCAGACCCGCGACTCGGTCGAAAAGGTGGCCGGCCGCTTCGGCATTCTCCTCGCTGCGGTTGCCCCGGTGACCGAAGGCGCCATCGCGCCGGGCACGGCCCGCGTCGTCGTCTCGCGCACCGAGGCCTATGTCCCCGGCTGCCCTGACTGGGCGACCAAGGTCGACAACAAGAACAGCAGCGCCACCTCGTCGAACTATGGCTGCGCGATCAACGGCAACATGGCCGCGATGGTCGCCAACAAGGAAGACCTTGTGCGCGGCACCAAGGGCATGAGCACCACGCTGGTCCAGAGCAATACGAAAGCCATCCAGACCTGGCGCGAGACGCCGCCCACGGGTGCGCAGGGCCTGAAGGTCATTTCCAGCAAGTCCGGGGGTAACTGATCGATGAGCGCAACCTGGAAAACCGCCAACCGCGACATGTTCGCGGCCTTCATGTGCGACGATGCCGCCCTCGACGTGCTGCGTCCGGTCACGGTCGACATGGGCTGGCAGCCCGAAAAGTGCAACAAGGGCGGCCTGCGCAACGCGATCCAGTCGCTGTCGATTGCCGCATCGCCGGCGATCCTGATGGTCGACCTTTCGGAAAGCGGCGACCCGCTGAGCGATATCAACGCGCTGGCCGAGGTCTGCGAACCCGGCACCGTGGTGATCGCGGTCGGCCAGGTCAACGACGTGCGCCTCTACCGCGACCTGCTCGCATCGGGCATCCAGGACTACCTGCTGAAGCCGCTCACGCCGGGCCAGGTGCGCGATGCGCTGGTGCAGGCGCAGGCGATTTTTGCCGCGCCCAAGTCGGCTGACGGCGGGGCGACCCAGCGCCACGTCTCGACCGCCGTGGTCGGCACGCGCGGCGGCGTCGGCGCCTCGACCATCGCGACTTCGCTGGCGTGGCTGTTCAGCAGCGACCACCGCATGCCGACCGCGCTGCTCGATCTCGACGTGCACTTCGGCACCGGCGCGCTCACGCTCGATCTCGAGCCGGGCCGCGGCCTCACCGACGCGATCGACAATCCGAGCCGCATCGACGGGCTGTTCATCGAACGCGCGATGATCCGCGCCAACGACAACCTCGCGATCCTTTCGGCCGAAGCGCCGATCAGCGCCCCGCTGATGACCGACGGCAGCGCCTTCGTCCAGCTGGAGGAGGAATTCCGCCACGCGTTCGAAATGACGATGATCGATCTGCCGCGCAACATGCTGATCAACTTCCCGCATCTGCTGGCGGACGTGAACGTGGTGGTCGTGGTCACCGAGCTCACCCTGGCCGGTGCGCGCGATGCGATCCGCCTGCTGTCGTGGCTCAAGACCAACGCCAAGCACGCCGAGACGATCGTGGTGGCCAACAAGGTCCACTCCGGCATCGGCGAGATCAGCCGTTCGGACTTCGAAGCCTCGATCGAGCGCAAGATCAACTACGTCGTGCCTTACGACATCAAGGCGGCGGCCAATGCGGCCAAGCTGGGCCAGACCTTCGTGGCCGCCAATCGCGCCAGCAAGGCGGGCGCGGCGATGCGCGATCTGGGCACCGCGATCATCGCCACCGGCACCGATGGCGAAGTCGTCGAGGTGAAGGGCAAGGGCAAGGCGAAGGACAAGGCCGCGGACAAGGGCGGCGACGCGGCGGCAGGCAAGACCTCGCTGCTCGGCAAGTTCGATTTCAAGAAGATCCTCCCGTCCGGCAAGGCCAAGGCCGGCACCCCCGCATGATCCGCAGTCGGCGCATGGCCCCCATCCGGGACCCGCGCGCCGGTCTCGCACGTACTGAAAGAACTGGCAGGACCCGGCAATGAACATGATGCAACTCGTGATCCTTGGCCTCGGCGCTGCGCTGGTTCTCGTGCTGATGGCGCTGGCGCTGAGCGGTCCCTCGGCCAGCCGCGAAGCATCGCGCCGCCTGCAGACCGTGCGCTTCCGCCATTCGGAAAGCGCGGTGGACAAAGTCGAGGCGCAGTACCGCAAGGCTGTCGCCAACCGCAAGCCGACCACGTTCAAGAAGGCGGGCTCGGGCTCGCGCCTCGAAGCGCTGGCGCTGCGCCTGCACCAGACCGGCAAGGGCTGGACGCTCACCCAGTATGTCTATGCCTCGCTCGGCCTCGCCGTCGGCGTTGCGCTGCTCGTGTTCCTCAGGACCGGTGCGCCGCTGCTGGGCCTCGGCGTGGGCGTGCTGGTCGGCGCGGGCATTCCGCACTGGATGGTCGGGCGCGCGATCAACAAGCGCAAGAAGGGCTTCGTCGCGAAGTTTCCCGATGCGCTCGAGCTGCTGGTGCGCGGCCTGCGTTCAGGTCTGCCGATCACCGAAACGCTGGGCGTGGTGGCGACCGAACTTCCGGGCCCGGTGGGCGAGGAATTCAAGCTCGTGACCGATCGCATCAAGGTTGGCCGGACCATGGATGAATCGCTCCAGGAAACCGCCAACCGGCTCGACATGGCCGAGTTCAGCTTCTTCTGCATCACGCTGGCGATCCAGCGCGAGACCGGCGGCAACCTCGCCGAAACGCTGGCGAACCTTGCCGACGTGCTGCGCAAGCGCGCACAGATGAAGCTCAAGATCGCGGCGATGAGCTCTGAATCCAAGGCTTCGGCCTATATCGTCGGCTCGCTCCCGTTCATCGTGTTCGCGCTGATCTATTCGATCAACCCGCGCTACCTCGGGCAATTCTTCGTGGACGAGCGGCTCATCATCGCTGGCATCGGCGGCCTCATCTGGCTGGGCATCGGCGCCTTCATCATGAAGCAGATGGTCAACTTCGAGATCTGAGAGCAACCATGGCAGTCACCCCTCCCCCGCACGGCCCCACGCTCCTCGGCGTCGATGTCATCTACGTCGGCTCGATCCTCATGGGGATCGCCGCCGCCGCCATGCTGCTGGCGATCTACGCCGCCATCACCGTGCGCGATCCGATGGCCAAGCGCGTCAAGGCGCTCAACGAACGGCGCGACCAGCTCAAGTCCGGCATCGTCACGGTCAACGCGAAGAAGCGCCAGAGCATCGTCCGCCGCAACGAGACGACCGACAACATCAAGACCTTCCTTGAATCGCTGAAGGTCCTGCAGGACAGCCAGCTTAAGGACATCCAGCAGCGCCTCGCGCAGGCCGGTATCCGCAAGAAGGAATGGGCCGTCGCGGTCGTGCTCGCCCGCATGATCGGGCCGATCGTGCTGGGCCTGTTCTTCGGCGTGCTGATCTACGGGGTGAACTACTTCCCGCTGTGGTCGGCGTTCAAGAAGTTCGGCCTGTTCGCGGGCATGGTTATCCTGGGCTACAAGGGCCCGGACCTGTGGATCACGAACATGATGAACAAGCGCACCAAGGAGATCCGCAAGGGTCTGCCCGATGCGCTCGACCTCCTCGTGATCTGCGCCGAAGCCGGTCTCACCGTCGACGCCGCGTTCGCCCGCGTCGCGCGTGAACTCGGTCGCGCCTATCCCGAACTCGGCGACGAATTCGCGCTGACGGCCATCGAGCTTTCGTTCCTGACCGAACGGCGCATGGCGTTCGAGAACCTTGCCTACCGCGTGAACCTCGAATCGGTGAAGGGCGTGGTGACGACCATGATCCAGACCGAGCGCTATGGTACGCCGCTCGCTTCGGCGCTGCGCGTGCTCTCGGCCGAATTCCGCAACGAGCGCATGATGCGCGCGGAGGAAAAGGCCGCGCGTCTACCCGCGATCATGACGATCCCGCTCATCCTGTTCATCCTGCCGACGCTGTTCGTCGTGATCCTTGGCCCGGCGGCCTGCTCGATCAGCGACAACTTCCTCAACCGGAAGACGTAAAGGCAGATTGTGGGGGGGTAGGAATACCCCTCCGTCAGCCCTTCGGGCGCCACCTTCCCATTTGTGCTTCGCAAGAATGGGGAGGGCCTGCCTTTTCCTCTCCATTTTCGTCTCAGACGCAAATGGGGAGGTGGCCCGCCGCAGGCGGGCGGAGGGGGGCTTCCCTAAGCCTTCACC
>NZ_LJHZ01000136.1:0-20890 GCF_001296055.1 Novosphingobium sp. AAP93 | reverse complement strand
GCCCGCTCCCCCGCCCGGCCACCCATTCAGGGTACTCTCGTGGGTGGCCGGGCGGGGGAGCGGGCTGGTGCCGCCTTGCAACGCGCTCTTCAGCGCGTTGCAGCAAAGACTACCGTTGACGATTCGGCATGCCCTAGCTAAGGGGCGCGCTTTCCGACAGAGTCTGACAGGACTTTGCCGGGCCCTCAGGTTTATTCGCCGCCCGCGTATCATGCGGTTCCGGCTCTTGAAACAGGACAGTCATGGCCAATACGCCGCAAGCCCGTAAGCGCATCCGTCGCAATGCCAACCGTGCCGAGATCAACGGCAACCGCCTCTCCCGCATCCGTACCTTCGTGAAGAAGGTCGAAGCGGCGATCGCCGGTGGTGACAAGGCGGCGGCTGCCGAAGCGCTGCATGCCGCTCAGCCCGAGCTGGCGCGCGGCGTGGCGCGCGGTGTGCTCCACAAGAACACCGTGGCGCGCAAGATGTCGCGCCTGTCGAAGCGAGTCGCCTCGCTCTGATTCGCTTCGGGTAAGGCCTTGAAGGGCCTGCACTACGTACAAACACGGAACGCGGCTGGTGTCCCCGACACCGGCCGCGTTTTGTTTCACCCCCGTTACAAGCCGCGCCGTCATCTTTGACCTCGGCTCTGTCACGCATGAGTCGCAGTTTTCTGCCGATTCGCGGGCAGTCTGAAGCAAAATCCAACAAATTCAGCGCCTTGATTGATTTCCGCCACGTTTAGGCAGTCAAGATTCTTTATTTCAGTTTTTTTGCGGTTCGGTGCTTGCGAATCCCTCGTGATCGCCAATAGACATGTTTCTCCCGGTGCGACGCGGGCCCTGCCTCAGCAGGTCTGTAGCCTATCCGGGGTCACGACAATCGCAAGTTTCATGGCCGGGAGCAGGGGTGCTTTCCCGGCGAGGGTAGATTTTTGCCTGCGGCAGGGGGTGCTGAAGCAGGCTTTCTGGGTGAGGGCAGCGAAGTGTGAAGATGGATGACTATGGCAGCGGCGGACGGGGCGCCGCGGCCCAGACGGCTGACGCCGCGCCGGGCAGACGAGGACGGGACAGCGCGATGATCGAGGACCAGGAAGCGCTCGATCTCGCCGCAGATTGGGCCGATATCAGCCAAGGCCTCAAGAAGGATCTTGGTCCGCAGCTGCACAGCCAGTGGATCAAGCCGATTCAGGTCGGCACCTTCTGCAAGGAAACCGGCACGCTGGACTTGTTCCTGCCGACCGAGTTCTCCGCCAACTGGGTGGCCGACCGCTTTGCCGACCGGCTCTCGCTGGCGTGGAAGATCGCGCGTTCGGAAGTGCGCCAGGTGCGCATCACCGTGCATCCGCGCCGCCGCGCCATGCCCGAGCTGCGCATGGGCGGCCTGCCCGCCAACGATACCGGTCCGCTGCCCACTGCGGCGCGCCAGCCGGCCGTGCCGCTCAGCGCCGATGCGGCAGTGACCGGGCTCGACCCCTCGCTGACCTTCGCGGAATTCGTTTCCGGTTCGGCCAACGTGCTCGCGGTCAATGCCGCGCAGCGCATGGCCGCGCTGGAGACGCCGCAGTTCTCGCCGCTCTACCTCAAGGGCGCGACGGGCCAGGGCAAGACGCACTTGCTCCATGCCATCGGCCATGCCTATGCCGCCGCCCGCCCGGGCGCGCGCATCTTCTACTGCTCGGCCGAGCGCTTCATGATCGAGTTCGTGCAGGCCATGCGCTCGAACGAGATGCTGGAATTCAAGGCGCGGCTGCGCGGGTTCGACCTGCTGCTCGTCGACGACATCCAGTTCATCATCGGCAAGGCTTCGACGCAGGAGGAATTCCTCCACACGATCGACGCGCTGATGAGCGCGGGCAAGCGCCTCGTCGTCGCCGCCGACCGCGCGCCGCAAGCGCTCGACGGTGTGGAACAGCGCCTGCTCTCGCGCCTCTCGATGGGCCTCGTCGCCGATATCCAGCCGGCGGACATCGACCTTCGCCGCAAGATCCTTGAACACCGCCTTGCGCGCTTCACCAGCACGCAAGTCCCGGCGGACGTGATCGAGTTCCTCGCGCGTACCATCAATCGCAACGTGCGTGAGCTCGTCGGCGGGCTCAACAAGCTGATCGCCTATGCCCAGCTGACCGGCCAGCCGGTCTCGCTGCAACTGGCCGAGGAACAGCTCACCGACATCCTCTCCGCCAACCGCCGCCGGATCACGATCGACGAGATCCAGCGCATGGTCTGCCAGTTCTACCGCGTCGACCGCACTGAAATGGCGAGCAAACGCCGCGCTCGCGCGGTCGTGCGGCCTCGGCAGGTGGCGATGTACCTCGCCAAGGTGCTGACCCCGCGCTCGTACCCGGAGATCGGCCGCAAGTTCGGCGGCCGCGATCACTCGACCGTGATCCACGCGGTGCGGCTGATCGAGGAACTGCGGACGCGCGATGCCGATATGGATGGCGATGTGCGGACCTTGCTGCGCCAGTTGGAAGACTAAGGGATAAGTGCGAGGGCCATCGCCCTCGCGCTCCCCGGTCATCGGTGCTTGGCCTATCGGGTTTGCACCCGGGCGAAGCCGGAGAAATCAAGCCGCTTCGCGGATAGCGCGCTACAGCAGCGTCTTGCACCAAACTCCCGGGAGCGCGAGGGCGATGGCCCTCGCATTTCTCTTCCTTCCTCCCTAACTGCCAATTCATGACTCCCGACCGCCTCGACCGCTTCGCCCGCCATATCGTCCTTCCAGAGGTGGGCGGTGCGGGGCAGGCCAAACTCGTCGCAAGCCATGTCGTGCTGGTCGGCATGGGCGGCATTGGCAGCCCGGCTTTGCAGTATCTGGCGGGGGCCGGGATCGGGCGGCTGACCCTGATCGACGACGATGTGGTCGAGGCCTCGAACCTGCAGCGGCAGACGATTTTCGGCACGGAGGACATCGGCAGGCCCAAGGCGGAAGCGGCGGCGGATTGGCTGCGTGCGTTCGATCCGGCGCTGGAGGGCACGGCGCATGTGCTGCGCCTGACGCGCGGCAATGCGGCGGACCTGATCGCGGGAGCGGATGTCGTGCTCGATGGCAGCGACAACTTCGCGACGCGGCTGGCGGTTTCGGATGCCTGCGTCGCGGCGGGGATTCCGCTGACGAGTGCGGCGCTGGGGCGGTTCCAGGGCCAGGTGGCGAGCTTTGCCGGGCACCGCGCGGGCCATGCCTGCTACCGCTGCTTTGTCGGTGACGCCTTCGATGCCGAGGATTGCGATACCTGCGCCGATACCGGCGTGCTGGGCGCGATGGTCGGCATGGTGGGCGCGTTTGGCGCGATGGCGGCGATGCGGGTCCTGCTGGAGGGCGTTTCGACCTTGGGCGATCCGCAGTGGGGGCAGGTCCATGTGCTCGATGGGCTGAAGCCGGCGCTGCGCACGATGCGGATTGCCAAGGACCCGGAGTGCCGCGCCTGCGGGTCAAGTTCGACCTGAAGCGCGCTCACCACCACGTTTTCCCGTCGCCCCGTGCTTGACACGGGGCTTGGCTTTCCCTGGCCGCGAAGAAAAGCCAAGGCCCGTGTCAAGCACGGGCCGACGAAAGGTCTTGAAGCGGGTGACAGAGCTTCAACCGGCTGACCCGAGCAGTTCCTCCACCCAAGCCGGGACGATCTCGCTGGCGGGGCCGAGGCGGGTTTCGTGGAACCATTGCGAGCCTTGGGAGCGTTCGAGATTGAGTTCGAGCGTCTGGGCGCCAAGTTCGCGGGCATTCTGGACGAAACCCGCAGCGGGGTAGACCGCGCCCGAGGTGCCGATCGAGACGAACAGGTCCGCCTCGCGCAGCGCGGCGAAGATCTCGTCCATGCGGTAGGGGACTTCGCCGAACCAGACGACATCGGGCCGCAGATAGGGCGCGCTGCAGGTCGGGCAAGGCGGGCGATCGATCAGCGGGCCGGTCCAGCGGTGGCGGCTGTCGCAGTTCGTGCACCAGACGGTGAGATGTTCGCCGTGCATGTGGATGACGGAGAGCGATCCGCCGCGTTCGTGGAGGTCGTCGACGTTCTGGGTGACGAGGGTGACGCTGCCGCCGGGCACGCGCTTTGGCCATTCGCGTTCGAGGCGGCCTAGCGCCACGTGCGCCGGGTTGGGCTCCTTGGTCTGGATCGCGGCGCGGCGCATGTCGTAGAAGCGCAGCACGAGGTTCGGATCGCGGGCAAAGCCTTCGGGGGTGGCGACATCCTCGACGCGGTGCTGCTCCCACAGGCCGCCGGCCGAGCGGAAGGTGTCGATCCCGCTTTCGGCGGAGACGCCGGCGCCGGTCAGGATGACGATGTTGCGGTATGTGCTCATCGCGGCCATGAAGCACGCCAGAGGTGAGGTGAGCAAGTATGGCTGTTGGGGCTAGAGTGGGCATTATCGGCAGCGCGGGGCGCATGGGGCAGGCGCTCCACCAGGCGATCACGGCGGCGGGACACGAAGTCTCGGGCGGGATCGATCAGGGCGGCGATCCGCTGGCCTTGGCCAAGGCATCCGACGTGCTGGTCGATTTTTCCGCGCCGGGTGCGCTGGAGTTCAATCTCGATGCGGCGATCCATGCCGGCATTCCCATCGTGGTCGGCACCACGGGGCTGGAAGAGCGGCACCACTGGCTGGTCGATGCGGCGGCGGTTTCGGTGCCCGTGCTGCAGACGGGCAATACCTCGCTCGGCGTCACCCTGTTGGCGCATCTGGTTCGCGAGGCCGCCTCGCGGCTGGGCGAGGACTGGGATATCGAGATCGTCGAGACGCACCACCGCATGAAAGTCGATGCGCCTTCGGGCACCGCGCTGCTGCTGGGCGAAGCGGCGGCGGCGGGCCGGGGCGTGCGACTGGCGGAGGAACGGGTGTCGGGGCGCGATGGGGTGACCGGGGCGCGGAAGCAGGGCACCATCGGCTTTTCCGCCCTGCGCGGCGGTACTGTGGCGGGGGATCACACCGTCCATTTCCTTGCCGACAACGAGCGGATTGCGCTTTCGCATCTTGCCGAGAACCGCGCGATCTTTGCGAAGGGAGCGGTGCGGGCGGCGCTGTGGCTGCTGGGCAAGGAGCCGGGGCGCTACAGCATGCCCGAGGTTCTAGGGCTGTGAACAGGCAAGCGATCTTCGAGTTCTTCCGGCGGCTGGCGGAGGCCAATCCCTCGCCGGAGACCGAGCTCGAATACGGCAATGTCTATCAGCTGCTGGTGGCGGTGACGCTGTCGGCGCAGGCGACCGATGTCGGCGTCAACAAGGCGACGCGGGCGCTCTTTGCCAAGGTGAAGACGCCGCAGGACATGCTGGACCTCGGCGAGGAAGGCCTCAAGCAGCACATCAAGACGATCGGGCTGTTCAATAGCAAGGCCAAGAACGTGATGGCGATGGCCGAGATTCTGGTCCGCGAGCATGGCGGGGAAGTGCCGGCGGACCGCGACCTGCTCACCGCGCTGCCCGGTGTCGGGCGCAAGACCGCGAACGTGGTGCTCAACTGCGCGTTCGGGGCGGAGACCTTTGCGGTCGACACGCATATCTTCCGGGTGAGCAACCGCACCGGCATCGCCAAGGGCAAGACCCCGCTTGCAGTCGAGAAGGGCCTCGAGAAGAAAGTGCCCCAGCCCTTCCGCGTCGGCTCGCACCACTGGATGATCCTCCACGGACGCTATGTCTGCAAGGCGCGGACGCCGGAGTGCTGGCGCTGCGAGGTGGTTGACCTTTGCGGATACAAGGGGAAAATTCTGGAGAAGGGGGCGAAACCCGCGACTCAGGGGAGAGAGAAGCGGGCGAGCAAGGAGAAAAAGCCGTGAGTGCTTTGAAGCCAAAGGCCCTGAGGATCGCCGCCGTCCTGACGATGTCCGCTGCTGCCCTGCCGCTCGGCGCCTGCGCGCCCGGCTCGGGTGCGAAGTGGGCCGCTGCCGGTCATGCCGCCGATATCCCCGCCGCGACGCCGACCGGCAAGTCAGTGACCTGCATTCCGATCACCTCGATCCGGGAAAGCCGGGTGCGCGACGACTGGACCATCGATTTCCGCACGGGCGGCGATACCTGGTATCGCAACACGCTGCCCAACCGTTGCAGCAACCTCGGCTTCGAGCGGTCGTTCTCCTATGCGACTTCGCTCCCGCAGCTGTGCAACGTCGATATCATCACCGTGTTCCGCAATGGCGGCGGGCCGACCGGGCCGCTGGGATCGTGCGGGCTGGGCATGTTCCAGCCGGTGAAGCTGGCGAAGGAAGGGAAGAAGTAGGCCCCTACTCCCTTCGTCACCCGCGAGGAGCGCAGCGACGAAGCAATACAGGGTGTCTTCTGAGCCGCTCTGGATTGCTTCGCTGCGCTCGCAATGACGAATTGTCATGCTGGACGGAACGGGGGGTCAAGCCTCCGGATCGAGGTTCAGCCCCTTGCGGCCATGCTCGGGCGTGTCGTGCGGGGGCATGGCCTCGGGCGCGTCGGGGTCCATCGGCACTTGCAGCATGCCTTCCCACTTGGTGATGACTGAAGTCGCCACCGCATTGCCGACGACGTTGGTCGCGCTGCGGCCCATGTCGAGGAAAGTGTCGACGCCCAGCAGCAAGGCCACGCCTTCGACCGGGAGGCCGAACTGGGTGAGGGTCGCCGCGATCACCACAAGACTGGCGCGCGGTACCCCTGCGATGCCCTTCGAAGTGATCATCAGCACGAGCAGCATGGCAATCTGCTGCCCGGCGGAGAGCGGGATGTTGTAGGCCTGCGCGATGAACACCGTGGCGAAGCTGGTGTAGATCATCGAGCCATCGAGGTTGAAGCTGTAGCCCAGCGGCAGCACGAAGCCCGAGATCCGGCGCGGCACGCCGAACCGGTCGAGCTGCTCGAACAGCTTGGGCAGCGCGCTTTCGCTGCTCGCGGTGGAGAAGGCGAGCAGCAGCGGTTCGCGGATATAGCGCGCGAGCAGGACCACCCGCTTGCCGAGGAACAGGCCGCCGAGGCCCAGCAGGATGAGCCACAGCAGCAGCAGCGCAAGATAGAACTCGCCGACGAACACGCCGTAGGTGACGAGGATGCCCACTCCGCGGGTCGCGATCACCGAGGCGAGCGCGCCGAACACGGCGAAGGGGGCAAAGCGCATCACGTAGTCCGTGATCGTGAGCATCAGCGTCGCCAGCGCTTCTGCTCCTCGCACCAGCGGCGCGCCTTCCTCGCCCATGGCGGACAGCCCGACCCCGGCGAAGACCGAGAAGACGAGGATCTGCAGGACGTTGTTCTTGGCCATCGCGTCGAGCGCGCTGGTCGGGAAGACTTCGAGCACGAAGTGGCGCAGCGTGAAGTCTGCCGTGGCGAGATCGCTGACCGGCGCGGCGGAAGTGATGTTGAGGCCGACCCCGGGCTGGAACAGATTGACCAGCACGAGCCCGAGGCTGATCGAGATCAGGCTGGCGGTGATGAACCACGCGAGCGCCCGCCCGCCGATCCGGCCCAATGCCGAACTGTCGCCCATGCTGGCGATGCCGGTGACCAGCGTGGCCAGGATGAGCGGGGCAAGGATCATCTTGATGAGGTGGAGGAACACCTCGGGCAGCAGCTTGAGCACGTCGGCGGTGTCGGCGAGGACCTTGCTACCCGCCGGGTAGGCGACATTGAGCGCGTAGCCCACGCCGATACCGGCCAGCATGGCGATCACGATGTAAAGGGTCAGGCGCTTGCCCAAGTTTTCGGCTCCCCGGTTGGTTTGGGGCGGGAGACTAGCGGGGCTGGTCGTTTAGGCAAGCGGGGCGCATTTCCAAAACGTTCGTCATCCCCGCGCAGGCGGGAATCCAGGGCGAGGTCGCGCATCGCCGCTCTGGATCCCCGCCTGCGCTGGGATGACGAGTTCTTGGGTTCAGCCGCCGCACTGCGCGCGGTGCAGCAGCTTCTGATCGGCCAACACGAGCGCCATCATCGCCTCGACCACCGGCACGCCGCGAATGCCGACGCAAGGGTCGTGGCGGCCCTTGGTGAAGAGTTCGGTCGCCTCGCCTTCGCGGGTGATCGTGGGCACCGGCGTGAGGATCGAGGAAGTCGGTTTGAAGGCGACGCGGACATGGACGGGCTGGCCGGTCGAGATACCCCCCGCGATGCCGCCGGCGTGGTTGGTGAGGAATTCCGGCGCTTCCTCACCGGGCCGCATGGGGTCGGCATTGCCTTCGCCGGTGTTGGCGGCGGCGGCAAACCCGTCGCCGATCTCGACGCCCTTGACCGCGTTGATGCCCATCATGGCGTGGGCCAGTTCGGCATCGAGCTTGGCATAGAGCGGTGCGCCCCAGCCGGCGGGGACGCCGGTTGCCGTGCATTCGACGACCGCGCCGAGCGAGGAGCCGGCCTTGCGGGCATTGTCCACCAGCGTTTCCCAGCGCGCGGCGGCCTTGGCGTCCGGGCAGAAGAACGGGTTGCGGGTGATCTCGGCAGCGTCGAAGTTGGCGGGATCGATCGCATCGCCGCCGATCGCGCTGACCCAGCCGAGCACGGTGACTTCGGGGATGACGAGCCGCGCGACGGCGCCGGCCGCCACGCGGGCTGCGGTTTCGCGCGCGCTGGAGCGCCCACCGCCGCGATAGTCGCGCAGGCCGTACTTGGCGTCGTAGGCATAGTCGGCATGGCCGGGGCGATAGGCCTTGGCGACGTCGCCGTAGTCCTTCGAGCGCTGGTCGACGTTCTCGATCATCAGGCTGATCGGGGTGCCGGTGGTCTTGCCCTCGAACACGCCGGAGAGGATGCGCACCTGATCGGGCTCCTGCCGCTGTGTGGTGAAGCGCGACTGGCCGGGGCGGCGGGCATCGAGGAAGGGCTGGATCACGCTTTCGCTCAGGGCGAGGCCCGGCGGGCAGCCGTCGACGACCGCGCCGAGCGCGGGTCCGTGGCTTTCCCCCCAGGTGGTGAAGCGGAATGCGTGGCCGAAGGTGTTGAAGCTCATGGGGCAGCGCCTTCGCGCAATTTTCCGCAAATGTCACGTTTGGGCGTGAATGGTGCTTCGACAAGCTCAGCACGAGCGGTTATTTCGCGCCAAACCCTACCCCGCTCGCCCTGAGCTTGTCGAAGGGCCAAACGCGAGCTTCGCCATGTTCCTCGTCGTCTTCCGCAACCGCAAGCGCGCCGATATCGATGCGGCGGCCTATCACGCCGACGCTGATGCCATGTGGCAGCTGGCCAAGGAGCAGCCCGGCTATATCTCGTTCAAGAGCTACACCGCCGAGGACGGCGAAGTCGTGGCGATCAGCGAATGGGTGGACGAAGCGGCGGCGCTGGCGTGGCGGCGGGTGGCGGAACATGCCGAGATGCAGGCCAAGGGCCGCGAGACCTACTACGAGGACTATACCCTGTTTGCGGGGACGCCGACCCGCCTGCACCGCTTTTCGAGGACCAAGGCATGACGATCACGCTCTACGGCATCCCCAACTGCGATACCGTGAAGAAGGCGCGCACTTGGCTGGACGAGCGCGGGATCGCCTACACTTTCCACGACTACAAGAAGCAGGGTGCTGACCAGGCAAAGATCGCGGCGTGGATTGCCGCTGCCGGGCGGGACAAGGTGGTCAACCGCGCCGGGACCACCTTCCGCAAACTCTCCGAAGCGGATCAGGCGGCGCTCGGCGGCGATGGTGCGCCCGCTGTGCTGGCGGCGAACACCTCGGTGATCAAGCGGCCGATCGTCGAGCATCCGGGTGGGCTGCTGGTGGGGTTCAAGGAAGCCGAATGGAGTTCCATTCTGGGTTGAACTGACACGAAAAGACACATCACCGGCCTGTTCAGGATGGCGCGGGATGTGTTATCTACATCGGTGTGAATACAGCCCAGCCCTTCGCCTACGCCATCACCGTCGATCCGGCGGACATCGACTTCATGGGGCACGTCAACAACGCCTCCTACCTCAAGTGGGTGCAGGACGCGGTGGTGGGCCACTGGAAGGCGTTTGCGCCGGCGCAGGCCGTGGCGGACCTCGTCTGGGTGGCGACCAATCACAACATCACCTATCGGCGCCCGACGTTCCTCAACGATCCGGTGATCGCGCATGTGATCCTTGAGCGGGTCCACGGTGCGCGGGCGTTTTACGAGACGGTTCTGAAGCGCGGCGAGGAGGTGCTGGCGGAAGTGAAGTCCAGCTGGTGCTGCCTCGATGCCGCGACCCTGCGACCGGCGCGGCTGGCGCGGGAACTGGTGGAGAAGTTCCTGCCTTCGGAGTGAGCTGCGGTCCCCATAGCCTCGTCATTCCCGCGGAGGCGGGAATCCTGGGGGAGGTCGCGCGACGCCGCTCTGGATCCCCGCCTTCGCGGGGATGACGAATGTCTTGTGTGAGCGGTCGTCAGGCGCGCTTGGCGGTAACGATATAGTTCAGCGCCAGATCGTCCGAGAGGTGGAGGCCCTTCAACGGGCTCCACGAGATGCCCTTGGGATTGCCCATCGCGAAACCGGCGTCTGCCAGAAGGTCGCTCAGTTCCAGCGGCGTGATGAAATCCTCCCAGTGGTGCGTGCCCTTGGGCACCATGCCCATGCCTTCCGCCGCGCCGACGAGCAGCAGGCGCGAGGCGGTGGTGCGGTTGGGGGTGGAGAGGACGAGGAGGCCGTCCTCCGCCACGCGTGCCACCAGCCCGGCGATGAAGGCGGCCTTGTCCGCCACGTGCTCGATCACTTCCATCGAGGTGACGAGATCGAATTGACCGAGGCCGAGCGCGGCCAGTTCGCCGTGGCGGTAGTCGATGGCGAGCCCGCCCGCTGCGGCATGCGCCTTGGCTGCCGCGATGTTTTCTTCCGCCGCATCGACCGCCGTCACGCCTGCGCCCATGCGAGCGAGGGGTTCCGCCAACAGCCCGGCGCCGCAGCCGACATCGAGGGCGACCTTTCCCGCGAGGGGGCGCAGGCCCTTCGGATCGGCGGCGAAGTGCGAATCGATGGCCTCGCGCAGGAAGGCGAGCCGCACCGGGTTGAGCTTGTGCAGCATGGCCGAGCTGCCCTTGGGGTCCCACCATTCGGCCGCCAGCCTGCCGAAATGGGCGGCTTCTTCGGGCCTGATCGTTGCTGTGCCGGTTGCATTGCTCATGGAGCGACTTTAAAGCGCCGCGTCCGCAGGGTCGAGGGGCCGTGTGGGAACGTGTTGCAATCCTGCTGGGGGAGATGACGTGGCCCGGATCGTGATGAAATTCGGCGGCACTTCGATGGCCGGGACCGAGCGCATCCGCCGCGTGGCCGGGATCGTCAAGCGCCAGCAGGAAGCGGGGCATGAAGTCGCCGTCGTCGTCTCCGCCATGGCGGGCGAGACCGACCGGCTGGTGAACTTCTGCCGCGAGGCCAACGCGCTCTATGACCGCGCCGAGTACGATGTCGTGGTGGCGGCGGGCGAGCAGGTGACCTCGGGGCTGCTGGCGCTGCATCTGCAGGCGCTGGGCTGCAAGGCGCGCTCGTGGCTCGGCTGGCAGCTGCCGGTGCGCACCGACGATGCCCATGCCGCCGCGCGGATCGAGGATATCGAATCGGAAGCGCTGCTCGCCTCGATGGCGGCGGGCGAAATCGCGGTGATCCCGGGCTTCCAGGGCCTTGATGGCGATGGCCGGGTGACGACGCTGGGCCGCGGCGGTTCGGATACCTCGGCGGTCGCGGTGGCGGCGGCGGTGCAGGCCGATCGCTGCGACATCTACACCGATGTCGACGGGGTCTACACCACCGATCCGCGCATCGTGGCGAAGGCGCGCAAGCTGAAATACGTGACCTACGAGGAAATGCTCGAGCTCGCCTCGGTCGGCTCGAAGGTGCTGCAGACGCGCTCGGTCAGCCTTGCGATGAAGGAAGGGGTGCGCGTGCAGGTGCTCTCCTCGTTCATCGACGAAAGCGCCCCGCCGGCGGACAGCATCCCCGGTACGATGATTGTCAGCGACGAAGAACTTGAAGGAACCGACATGGAACGCCAGCTGATCACCGGCATTGCCGCCGACAAGAACGAGGCCAAGGTGACGCTGACCCGCGTCGCGGACCGTCCCGGTGCGGTGGCGGCGATCTTCGGCCCGCTCGCCGAGGCGAACATCAACGTCGACATGATCATCCAGAACATCGCCAAGGACAAGGGCGAGACCGACGTGACCTTCACCTGCCCGCAGGCGGACCTCGCCCGCACGCAGGCGCTGCTCGAAGAGCGCAAGGACAAGATCGGCTACTACCGCATGATCGCCGACAGCAAGGTCGCCAAGGTCTCGGTGGTCGGCGTGGGCATGCGCAGCCACGCGGGGGTCGCCTCGACGATGTTCAAGGCGCTGGCCGACCGGGGGATCAATATTCAGGCGATTTCGACCAGCGAGATCAAGGTTTCGGTGCTGATCGATTCGGACGAAGTCGAGCTCGCGGTGCGCGTGCTGCACACGGCTTACGGGCTGGACGCGGCCTGAAGCCAAACCGAGCGTGTTGAAAGACCCGCCTACCGGCACCCTCGCGGGGCACGATAGGCGGGTTGCGACCCGGGGCCGGGCTTGAAGCCTTGGCTCTCGGACACTTCAGGCGAAGGGGAGACTACCTGACGCCACCTTTCTACGCGCTGTATGGTCATCGGTGAAACGAGGATACTTGCGCTCAGAAATCGGAATTGGCGATCACAAGTTCCCGATCCCGCCTTTTTGCCGCCACGAAGCGTCACTAAAGCCCGCCGGAATTTTGATCAGGATTGTGTGCGAATGAGCTCTACTCCCAAGACCGATGCCCTGATGCGCCGCGGCGCGGCGTTTCTGGGCACCGACCATGCGATCCTGTGCGGGGCGATGAGCTGGGTTTCGGAGCGCAATCTGGTTGCCGCGATCAGCAATGCCGGCGGCTTCGGCGTGATTGCCTGCGGGGCGATGACGCCCGAGCTGCTCGATGCCGAGATCACCGCGACGGCGGCGCTGACCGGCAAGCCCTTCGGCGTGAACCTGATCACGATGCACCCGCGGCTGTTCGACCTGATCCAGGTCTGCGCGGACCACAAGGTCGGCCATGTCGTGCTGGCAGGCGGCATTCCGCCCAAGGGCAGCGTGGAGGCTATCAAGGCCTTCGGCGCCAAGGTGATCGTCTTCGCGCCGACGCTGGCGTTGGCAAAGAAGCTGTTCCGCTCGGGCGCCGACGCGCTGGTGATCGAGGGTTCGGAAGCGGGCGGGCATATCGGGCCGGTCTCGACTTCGGTGCTGGCGCAGGAGTTCCTGCCTTCGCTCGCCGAAGACCACATCGTGTTCGTGGCGGGCGGGATCGGCCGGGGCGAGATGATCGCGAGCTACCTCGAGATGGGCGCGAGCGGGGTGCAGCTCGGCACGCGCTTTGCCTGCGCGAGCGAATCCATCGCGCACCCGGCGTTCAAGGCCGCGTTTTTCCGCGCCAATGCGCGCGATGCGGTGGCCAGTGTGCAGATCGATCCGCGCCTGCCGGTGATCCCGGTCCGGGCGCTGCGCAACAAGGGCAGCGACGAATTCATCGCCAAGCAGCGCGAAGTGGCGAACCTGCTTGATCAGGGCGCGGTCGACATGGCCGCCGCGCAGCTCGAGATCGAGCACTTCTGGGCCGGTGCGCTGCGCCGCGCGGTGATCGACGGCGATGTCGAGAACGGCTCGCTGATGGCCGGGCAATCGGTCGGCATGGTGACGAAGGAGGAGCCCGTCGCTACGATCATGGGCGAGCTGATGGGCGAGTGCGAGGCGGCGCTGACGCGCGGCTGAGCGCGGCATAGAGGGACAAAACCAGGTGGCGGACCGGGCTTCGATCAGTTTCGTGTTCGCCATCGTGCTGATCGACATGCTGAGCTTCGGCATCGCGATGCCGGTGCTGCCCGGGCTGATCATGACCTTGGCGCATGTGCCGATCACGGTCGCGGCGGAATATGCCGGGTGGCTGGGCGCGGGTTATGCGGTGACGCAGTTTGTCTTTGCCCCGGTGATCGGCAATCTTTCGGACCGGTTCGGACGGCGGCCGGTGATGCTGGCAGCAGTGCTGGCGATGGCGCTTGACTATGCACTGCAGGCCCTGGCGCCGACATTCTCGTGGCTCATTCTCGGGCGGCTTGTCGCGGGGGCGGCGGGGGCGAGCTATTCGGCGGCCTATGCCTATATCGCCGACGTGACGCCGCCGGAGCAGCGTGCGGCGCGGTTCGGGTTCATGGGCATGGCGTTCGGGATCGGCTTTGTCGTGGGGCCGGCGCTGGGCGGGATCCTCGGCTCGTTCGACCAGCGCCTGCCGTTTGCGGCGGCGGCGATGCTGGCGCTGGGCAACTTCCTGTTCGGCCTGATGTTCCTGACGGAATCGCTTGCCGCCGAGAACCGCCGCCCGTTCGACTGGCGCCGCGCCAATGCGCTGGCCTCGCTGCAGGCGCTGCGGCGGCAGAGCGCGACGGTGCTGTGGTTCGTGGCGGCGCTTGCCACATGGCAGCTGGCGCATATCGTCTATCCGGCGGTGTGGTCGTACTTCGCGATTGCGGCTTATGGCTATTCGGCGTGGGACGTGGGCCTCGCGCTGGCGATGGTCGGGATCACCAGCGCGGTCGTGCAGGGCTTCGCGCTGAAGCAGGTGCTGGCGCGGCTGGGCGAGCGGCGGACAGTGATGCTGGGCGTGGCGGGTATGGCGGCCTCGGCGGTGATCTACACCCTCGCGACGCGGACCTGGCAGGTCTACCTCGGCATCACCATCGGCGCGGCGCAAGGGCTGGTGCAGCCTTCGATCGCGGCGCTCAACAGCCGCGCGGTCGATGCGCGGAGCCAAGGGGAGCTGCAGGGCGCGACGCAGGCGATCGGCTCGATCGCGGCGATCATCGGGCCGCCGCTCTATACCCAGACCCTGGCGCGCTTTTCAGGGCCGGGCGCGCTGGCGAACCTTCCCGGCATGCCGATGCTGCTGGCGGCGAGCATTGGCGGCCTTGCCATGCTGCTGTTCCTCAAAGGCGCGAGCCTGCTCGCGCAGGCGCCTCAGCCTTCGAGCTCGACGTCCCAGTAGAGCCAGTCGCGCCAGCTTTCGTGGAGGTGGCCCGGCGGGAACAGGCGGCCGCGCTCCTGCAGGTGCCATGATGTCGGCCGGATCGGTTCGGTGATCAGGCGCATCGCGGCCTGGGCCGGGGTGCGGCCGCCTTTGCGCATGTTGCACGGCGCGCAGGCGGCGACGACGTTCTCCCACGTGGTGCGCCCGCCGAGGCGGCGCGGGACGACGTGATCGAAGGTCAGCTGGTCCGGGCAGCCGCAATACTGGCACTGGAACTTGTCGCGCAGGAACAGGTTGAAGCGCGTGAAGGCGGGGAACTCGCTCGGCTTCACATATTGGCGCAGCGCGATGACCGAGGGGATCTTCATGTCGAGCGAGGCGCTGTGGACCTCGCGGTCATAAGTCGCGATGATGTCGACCCGCTCGAGGAACACCGCCTTGATCGCGGTCTGCCACGGCCAGAGGCTGAGCGGATAGTAGCTCAGCGGGGTGTAATCGGCGTTGAGCACGAGCGCCGGGCAATTCGAGAGATGGCGATCATGCCCGAGGAAGGCGGCCCCCTCTGCATGGGGACTTCCGCTATGGGGCCTGGCATCCGCCGCCCGCTCGATCAGCGCCCTATGAAGCATGCTCCCGTTCGGCCCTTTCGCATGAATGCGCCGATGGTCCCGCCCGGAACGGGCGCGTGGCGCCTGCCGGGTGCGATTTGGGGGACGCGGATGACCACTTCGTGACGCATGGCCGGAAAAGAACACAGCCGCGACTCATGCGTCAAGGGGAGGATCGTTATCCTGTCCACAGGTGTATGGCCCTGTGGACAGGATGTGGATGATTTCCGCTAAAGCGAATGATTACAGAGGTGTGACTTACTTGGTATAGGCCTTCACGAGTTCGTAGAGATAGGCGCGGCCGGTCATGATGGCCTTGACCTCCATGCGCTCGTTGAGGCCGTGCGCGCCGTTGCCATCGGGGTTGCCCCAGGCGCCGGGGACGCCGTACGTCGGGATGCCGACGGCGGCGAGGAAGATCCCGTCGGTCGCGCCGGTCGACATGGTCGGCACCACCGGCACGCCGGGGAAGTACTTGGCGGCGAGCTTTTCCATCGGGCCGATGATCGCAGGATCGAGCGGCGGCGTCTTGGCAAGCGGTCGCAGCGGCGGGACCGGAGTGACCGTCACGCCGGCATCGGCAACCACGGCCTGCAGTTCCAGCTGCACTTCCTCCACCGAATGGCCGGGGAAGATGCGGCAGTTCACGTTGGCCCCGGCGCGCTGCGGCAGCGCGTTGTTGGCATGGCCGCCATCGAGCAGCGTGGCGACGCAAGTGGTGCGCAGCATCGAGTGGAAGGTTCGGTCCTTGTTGAGCACGGCCTCGGCCGTGCTGTCCGCCGGGTTCGCAGCGATGGCCTGCATCGCCTTGCCCATCTCGTCGCTGCGCGCGGCCCCGGCCTTGGCAAAGTAGGCGCGGGTCGTGTCCGAGAGCTCGAGCTTGAAATCGTAGTTCTGCAGTTTCACCAGCGCGGCGGCGAGTTCATAGATCGCGTTCTCGCGCACCGGGATCGAGCTGTGGCCACCGGGGTTGCGCGTTTCGAGGCGGTAGTTCTGCACACCCTTTTCGCCGACCTGGATCGTTTCGACGACCAGCTTGCCGCCTTCGGACACGCCCTTGCCATCGGTGCGCCCGCCGCCGCCTTCGTTGAGCGCGAAGGCCGCATCGATCAGATCGCGCTTGTTCTTGGTCAGCCATTCGGCGCCGTTGAAGGCGTAGGTCGTCTCCTCGCCGCAGGTGAGTGCGAGCTTGAGCGTGCGCTTGGGCTTGAAACCCTCCTGCTTGAAGCGGATCAGCGTATCGACCCAGGTCGCGGCCATCGCCTTGTCGTCGCTGGTGCCGCGAGCATAGAGGTAGCCGTTCTCCTCGATCAGCGTGAAGGGATCGCGCACCCAGTCCTCGCGCTTGGCCTCGACGACGTCGAGGTGGGCGAGCAGCAGGATCGGCTTCTCGGTCTTCGATGTGGCGCTGTTCGTTCCCGGCATGACGGCGACGAGGCCGCCTTCCCTGGGCTTCTCGGGCGTCGCGAAGATGGTCAGCTGGTCATCGGTAAAGCCTGCGGTCTTGAGCCGCGCCGCCATGCGCTCTGCCGCAAGGGTGCAGCTGCCGGACGAGAGCGTCGTGTTGGTCTCGACGAGCTCCTTGTAGAGCTCACGGAACTCGGCTTCTCCGCCATAGGGATCGACTTTCGCGGCTGGCGCGGCGAGCGCCCCGGAAACCATAAGTGGCGAGGTCAGCATGGAGGCGGCAAGGGCGCCGGTCAGCAGCTTGCGCATGGGGCGATTAGTCCTTTGTTCTGAGGCTTGTGGCGCGTGTTTCAGCATGATTGTGCCGCCGGTGCCAGCCCCCCGCGGTGCGGCCTATGAAATGGGGCTTTCCCTTGTGCAAAACAGGCCGGATTCGCTTGGGAAATGGCCCTCGAATGCCTATGTCCCAAGGATGGCCAGCACGAACGAAAACACCCCGAACGCCAACGAATATGGCGCTGATTCCATCAAGGTCCTGCGCGGGCTCGACGCGGTGCGCAAACGCCCCGGCATGTACATCGGCGATACCGACGACGGCTCGGGCCTGCACCACATGGTGTTCGAGGTTTCGGACAACGCGATCGACGAGGCGCTGGCCGGGCACTGCGATCTGGTGCTGATCGAACTCAACCCCGATGGCTCGGTTTCGGTCGAGGACAACGGGCGCGGCATCCCGACCGGCATCCATGCCGAGGAAGGCGTTTCCGCTGCCGAGGTGATCATGACCCAGCTCCACGCGGGCGGGAAGTTCGAGAACACCAGCGACGACAATGCCTACAAGGTTTCGGGCGGCCTCCACGGCGTGGGCGTCTCGGTCGTCAATGCCCTCTCCGAATGGCTGGAGCTGACGATCTGGCGCGACGGCGAGGAGCACTGGATGCGCTTCGAGCACGGCGATGCGGTCGCGCCCTTGAAGGTGCTGGGTCCCGCTCCGGCGGACGGCAAGGGCGGGGTCAAGAAGGGCACCCGCGTGACCTTCTTCGCCAGCCACGACACATTCAAGAACGTCACCGAGTTCGATTTCGACAAGCTGGAGCACCGCTACCGCGAGCTGGCGTTCCTCAATTCGGGCGTGCGCATCCTGCTGCGCGACAAGCGGCACGAGGAAACGAAGGAGCACGATCTCTACTACGTGGGCGGCATCGCGGCCTTCGTGAAGTATCTCGATCGCAACAAGCAGCCGCTGATGCCCGAACCCATCGCCATCGGCGCGGAGAAGGACGGCATCGGAATCGACGTCGCGCTGCAGTGGAACGACAGCTACTACGAGAACGTCCTCACCTTCACCAACAACATCCCCCAGCGCGACGGCGGCACGCACCTTGCCGCGTTCCGCGCGGCGCTGACGCGGACGCTGAACGGCTATGCGGACCGTTCGGGGATGCTCAAGAAGGAGAAGGTCTCCCTCACCGGCGATGACATGCGCGAGGGGCTGACGGCGATCGTCTCGGTCAAGCTGCCGGACCCGAAGTTCTCGAGCCAGACCAAGGACAAGCTGGTCTCCTCCGAAGTGCGCCAGCCGCTCGAGGCGCTGATGGCGGACAAGATGAGCGAATGGCTCGAGGAAAACCCGGCCCACGCGCGCGCCGTCATCCAGAAGGTGATCGACGCGGCCGCCGCGCGCGAGGCCGCCAAGAAGGCGCGCGAGCTGACCCGGCGCAAGGGCGCGATGGACATTGCCAGCCTGCCCGGCAAGCTGGCCGATTGTCAGGAACGCGATCCCGCCAAGTGCGAACTGTTCCTCGTCGAGGGCGACAGCGCCGGCGGTTCGGCCAAGCAGGGGCGTGACCGGCACTTCCAGGCAATTCTCCCGCTCAAGGGCAAGATCCTCAACGTGGAGCGCGCGCGGTTCGACCGGATCATCGGCTCGAAGGAAGTCGGCACGCTGATCCAGGCGATGGGCACCGGCATCCGCGACGAGTTCAACCTCGCCAAGCTGCGCTATCACAAGATCGTGATCATGACCGACGCCGATGTCGACGGCGCGCATATCCGCACGCTGCTGCTCACGTTCTTCCACCGCCAGATGCCCGAGATCATCCGCGAGGGGCACCTCTTCATCGCGCAGCCGCCGCTCTACAAGGTGGCGAAGGGCAGGAGCGAGGTCTACCTGAAGGACGGCCCGGCGCTCGATCGCTACCTCGTCGAGGCGGGGCTGGCGGGGCGCATGCTGGAAACGGCGGGCGGCGCGCGCAGCGGGGCGGATCTGGCCGATCTCGTCGATCATGCGCTGCGCCTGCGCAACCTGATGGCCTTTGCGCCCAAGCGCTATGATCCCACGATCATCGAGGCGCTGGCGCTGGCAGGCGCGCTGGAGCCCGAGATGACCGCAGCCGAGCGCGAGGCGGCGCTGGCCGCGGCAGTGCGCTGGATGGACCGCGGCGAGCGCGAGGCGAAGTGGTCGGCGGAGGTCGGCGCGGATGGCAGCTACCGCATCGCGCGGGTGTGGCGCGGGGTGACCGACGATCATGTGATCGAGGCCGGGTTCCTCGCCAGCGCCGAGGCGCGCAAGCTGGCGCGGCTGGCGGGCGAGCAGGCCGAGGTCTACGAAAGCCCGGCGCGGCTGGTGCGCGGCAGCGGGGCGGCGGTGGAGCCGGAGCCCGAAGTGGCAGTGGAAGAGCAGGAAGGCGAGGCCGAAGCGGTCGCGGCTGTGCGCCCGGCGGCGAAGGAAGGGGCGGGGATCACCCGGCCGTCCGAATTGCTCGCGCAAGTGCTGGCGGCGGGGCGCAAGGGCCTCTCGATCTCGCGCTACAAGGGGCTGGGCGAAATGAACGCCGAGCAGCTGTGGGAGACCACGCTCGATCCGGCGCAGCGCTCGCTGCTGCAGGTGAAGATGGAAGACGCCGACGTGACCGACGAGATCTTCACCCGCCTGATGGGCGACGTGGTCGAGCCGCGGCGCGACTTCATCCAGGAGAACGCACTCAACGTGGCGAACCTGGACGTCTGATGGCTGTTGGCGCGACCTTGGCAGAGATCCCGTGGGATCAGGCGGCCACGATGATCGATCTGGAAGGCCGCGTGCCGATCATCGGGACGATCCGCGAGTGCGCGCAGCATTTCACGCTCTACAAGCCGCACGCGAAGGCAAACGCGCGCCTGCTGCTGACGGTGCCGGTGCACCGCGAAGGGCGGGCGACGCGGACGTGGCTGCTGGAACCGGCGGAGATCGCCGTGCTGGCGGCGCGGCTCGAGGGCGAAGGCGCGGCGAGCTGAGGGCCTTGCTTCGGGCGCGGCGCAAAGGTGTAGAGTCTCGTTAACGGGTGCTGTGGCATGGAATCTCCATGGTTCTCGCTCTCCTGCTTGTCGCCCAGGCGTTTTACCTGCTTCTGCTGCTGGGCCTGATGCGGTTCGACTATATCCGCCTGACGCGGCCGTCGTGCCGGGTGGAAGCGGAGGTCGTTCGCTTCAAGACGGTCCCGACCGACGGAATCGATCACTATGCCCCGGTCTACCGCTTCAGCAGCGAAGGCGCGGAGCATGAGGTGGCCGATCATGTGGACAGCTTCATCCAGCAGCCGCCGGTTGGCACGACGGTGGCGTTGCGCCATCCCGCCGGTCGCCCTGATATGGCATACGTGCACCGCCCCGTGATGCATGCCTTTGTCTACATCTTTTTTGCCGGGATCGAGGGCGCGTTGCTGTGGCTTACCTTCTGGTCGATGGCACGCTGAAGCGGCGGCGCGGCTGTTGGATTTGCGGGCGCGGCGGTGCGTGCTCTGGTCAGGGAGGGTGATCGCGCGACCGGTGCGGCGCCTGCACTGGCGCTGCGGGGAGGGCGTCGTGTTCCGCCGGGTGCGAGTAGCCGGAGTGCGGAAGAGGTCCGGCGCAGCCTTTGCTGAAGATCATGGCCCGGGACAGGGGTAGCGGCTCGCATGCCTGCCAGTCTTTGCTCGCACCGGGACGAAGCCGATGGGAGCCATGATCTGCGTGCTGGCGCGGT
>NZ_LJHZ01000135.1:0-5305 GCF_001296055.1 Novosphingobium sp. AAP93 | reverse complement strand
GAAGTGGGGAATTTTCAAATGTCACTTCTGGGGCATTTTACTCCGCCAGCGACAACTTCGACGCGGTCGAGATCGAACACGACCGGATAGGCATTGCCGCCGCCATAGCCGAGCTGGCGGATCTGGATCGGCACGTCGTCGATGTAGATGCCGGTAGTGGCCGCACCGACGGACGAATTCACGCCGCGGATCGCGATGTTCGTGGTGGTGTTCGATCTCTCGAAAGCGACGCCCGGCGTCTGACGGATCACGTCGTTGAAGGTGCGGATGCCCCGGCTGTCGAGCGCCTCGCGGGAAAGCGCGCTGACGCTCAAGGGGACCTTGTTGATGCTCTCGCTCTTGCGCGTGGCGGTGACGATGATCTCGCCGCTGTCGGCGCTGCCGGCCGCGCTGTCATCGGCTGCGGCGGATTGCGCCATCGCCGCATCGGCCAAGATGAGCCCGGCGAGAGCTGTCGTCGCTGCGAGAAGGTTGGCGCTGCGCCTCATCATTATCTGGAACTCCCCTGTTCTGGCCCGCGTCTGCCTTGGCGACGCGAAGTCCATTCCGGAGCTAGGCTATGGATGAGGCGGAAAATGCCATTGACCCGAACTGGCAATGCGCGGACCAGTTGCACGATCCGGCATATCCTGCAGGCCCGGACGCATGGTTGGCCACATTTGCCAAGGTGCGCGCGAGGTCTGGCGGACAGGGTGTCCGCCTAATTCGTCTGACTGATGCTGTCAGACATGTTCTGGACCTGCCACTAGGATCCGATTTTCCCTAGTATTTCGGGCATTTTCACGCCATATCCTGCCTTAGCCTGTCTGGCGATGACTGGTCTTGTCAGCCATTGCAGTGGGGCCAGAAGTGGGGCCGGTCAATCCAGAAGTGGGACCGGCTCCTATCGAAGGTGGGGCCGATGGCACAGCGCAGTCTGAACAAGCTGAGTGCGACCTTTGTCGCGAAGACCAAGGAGCAGGGCAGGCACTCCGACGGCGGAGGCCTCTACCTGGCGATCGATGGCGAGGGCCGGCGGCGCTGGCTGTTCATGTACACTCGCGCCGGAAAGCGTACCGAGCTGGGGATCGGGAGCGGTCGAGACCTGAAGCTCGCCGACGCGCGCGCCCTTGCCAGTGAGATGCGCGCCGCGATTGAGCGGGGCGATGATCCGCGCTCCGTGAGGGCCAAGGACAAGCCGGGGCAGACCTTCGGCGAGTTCGCCGATGCCTTCGTCGCCGACCTGCGGCCCTCGTGGAAGAACGACAAGCACGCAGCGCAGTGGGAAATGACGCTCACCAAGTACGCCGCGAAGCTGCGCCCGCTACGCCTCGACAAGATCACGACAGCTGACGTGCTGGCGGTCCTGAAGCCGATCTGGAGCAAGACGCCTGAAACCGCCGAGCGTCTGCGCGGCAGGATCGAGCGCGTCCTTGACGCGGCGAAGGCTGTCGGGCTGCGCAGTGGTGAAAACCCGGCGCGGTGGAAGGGCAATCTAGACACCTCGACACTGGGAGGCCGCAAACGGCTCAGCAGGGGCAACCACACCGCTCTACCCTACGAGGAGCTTCCGGGCTTCATGGAGCGCTTGCGCGCCCAGCGCGGCACCGCCGCTCAGCTTCTCGAATTCACGATCCTGACGGCTGTCAGGACCGGCGAAGCGATGGGCGCCAAGTGGGGCGAGGTCGACTTCGAGAAGGCCGTCTGGACGGTCCCTGCCGAGCGCATGAAGGTGAAGGCGGCGAAGGTCGGGGACGGGCAGCACCGCGTTCCGCTGTCGCCGAGAGCGGTCGAACTGCTGCGCTCGATCCACGAAACGCTTGGGGAGGCAGAGCGCAAGCCCGAGAGTCTGATCTTCGGCCGCACACCGACCACGATGCTGTCGAACATGGCCATGGGCATGCTGCTTCGGCGCATGGACGTGAAGGCCGAGGGCAAGCTCGTGACGGTACACGGCTTCCGCTCGACCTTCCGCGATTGGGCTGCCGAAACGACGCCGTTCCCGCACGAGGTCTGCGAAATGGCGCTGGCGCACACGATCAAGAACAAGGCCGAGGCGGCATATCGACGCGGCGACCTGTTCGAGAAGCGCCGGGCACTAATGAACGCGTGGGCTGCGTATTGCGAATCTGCACTGTCGGGCTGACGACATTCTCATCCAATTATTGCGCCAAAGCCGACAAGACCTAAGCCCAAAAAGCCAGACACCAGACAGGTTCGAAGGAGCCGCGGCGAGTGCCGCTCGGCCCAGCTCACTAGCATTGTCGTCGTAGTCAAAAGGGAGACGGCCAGCCAAAGAGCGGCCCACCATCCGAAGCGCCAAATACCGAATGGAATGGCCGAAATCAGTACGATGTTTCCAACGAAGGCGAGGCCATTCATTGGACCGAGCGTCGTCGGCAAGTCCATTCGCGATATAGCGCCTTGATCATATAGCTGCCGCAGCCGATGATGCATCGCACCGCTCGCGGCGACGAATGAGAAACCAGCTACATACGCCGCCTCTGCGAGTACCGACACGGTGCCCCCCCCCTTTCACATTGGGGCACCACCAGCCAAAGCCGGATGTTGGAAACCTGGAGGAAACCCACAGGCGCGGACGCCTTTGGGTCTTGGAAGGCCTTGGACATACGCGTCCGCCATCCGGCCGAGAAGCTCGACCGGCGTTTCCATTTCCGGGGTTTCCACGCCCCACCTCCCGACTTTCACGGAAGGCAGTGTTCTTGTGGCGTCTGACGCAGCCAGCCGCAAGAGGTCGTTGCGGTTGATCAACCGCTCGGGCACAACCTGACACCACGGGAGGCAGCCTTGAATCACCAATCGCTTTCAAATTTTATCTGGTCCGTCGCTGATCTCCTGCGGGGTGATTACAAGCAGTCCGAGTATGGCCGGGTCATCCTGCCCTTCACCGTGCTGCGCCGTCTCGATTGCGTCCTCGCACCCACCAGGGCCGCGGTGCTGAAGGAGGTCGAGGCGGGCCGCCCGGATCCCTTTCTAGTGCGCGCTTCCGGCCACAACTTCTTCAATCGCACGGCGATCGATCTCGCCAAGCTGGTCGGCGATCAGGACAACATCGGCACCAACCTGCTCAGCTACATCCAAGGTTTCTCGCCCGAGGTGCGCGATATCTTCGAGCAGTTCGAGTTCGGCGCGCAGATCGATCGCCTGGCCAAGAACGGCCTGCTCTATCAGGTCACCGAGCGCTTTGCCGGGATCGACCTCCATCCTACGCGGGTCGACAACAACCAGATGGGCCTCGCCTTCGAGGAGCTGATCCGCAAGTTCGCGGAAATCTCGAACGAGACGGCTGGTGAGCACTTCACCCCGCGCGAGGTCATACGCCTAATGGTCAATCTGCTCTTCGTCGAGGATGACGAAGTACTTACCAAGCCCAGCGTCGTCCGCTCGATCTACGATCCTACCGCCGGCACCGGCGGCATGCTCTCCATCGCCGAGGAATACTTGCGCGAGCACAACCCGACCGCACAGTTGACGATGTGGGGGCAGGAGCTCAACCCCGAATCCTACGCGATCTGCAAGGCGGACATGCTGATCAAGGGGCAGGACATCACCAAGATCGTGCAGGGCAACACCCTGTCCGACGATGGCCACCCCGGCGCGAAGTTTGACTACATGCTCGCCAATCCGCCCTTCGGCGTGGAGTGGAAGAAGGTGCAGAAGGAGGTACAGGACGAGCACCAGCGCCTCGGCCATGCCGGCCGCTTCGGCCCCGGCCTGCCGCGCGTTTCGGATGGCTCGCTGCTATTCCTGATGCACCTGCTCTCCAAGATGCGGCCTTGGACCGAAGGCGGCTGCCGATTCGGTATCGTGCTCAATGGCTCGCCCCTCTTCACCGGCGGCGCGGGCAGCGGGGAGAGCGAGATCCGCCGCTATATGCTGGAGAACGATCTGGTCGAGGCGATCATCGCGCTGCCGACCGATATGTTCTACAACACCGGCATCGCCACCTACGTCTGGATCCTCTCCAACAAGAAGCCCAAGGCGCGCACCGGCAAGTTGCAGCTGATCGATGGCAGCGGTTTCTGGCAGAAGATGCGCAAATCACTGGGCAGCAAGCGCAAGCAGATGAGCGACGACCACATCGCGGACGTCACCCGCCTGTTCGGCGCGTTCGTCGAGGCGGAGCTGGCGACGGTGCTGGACGCAGGCGACAAGGAAGTGGCGCGCGAGGTCGTGATTGCGGGTGAAGCCCCGCCTGTCGCGCCCGAAGGCGGCAAGGTGAAGCTTGCGCCGCTTTCGCGCATCTTTGCCAACGAGAGCTTCGGCTATCGCACCATCACCGTGGAGCGGCCCTTGCTGGGCGAGAATGGCAAGCCGGTGCTGGGCCAGAAGGGCAAGACCAAGGGCAAGCCCCAGCCCGACAGCGCCTTGCGCGATACCGAGAACGTGCCGCTGTCCGAGGACGTGGAGATCTACTTCGCGCGCGAAGTGACACCCCATGCGCCTGATGCCTGGATCGATCACGAGAAGACCAAGATCGGCTACGAGATCCCGTTCAACCGGCACTTCTACGTGTTTGAACCGCCGCGCCCGCTGGCGGAGATCGACGCTGAACTGGCCAAGGTGACCGCGCGTATTCAGGTGATGCTGACGGAGCTGGCGACGTGAGCTTTCCGGCCTATGCGGAATACAAGGACAGCGAGGTGCCGTGGTTGGGTGAAGTGCCCAACTATTGGGTAGTTACTGCGCTCAAGCGTCGTCTCGATATCGTTGGAGGCTCGACGCCCAAATCAGACGTCGAAGAATACTGGGATGGTGATATTCCATGGATCACCCCCGCTGACCTCAGCCGCCTGACTGATTTTTACATCAGGGATGCCCTGCGGCGCATCACCGCAGACGGGCTTGCGTCGTGCGGGACAAGCATGGTCCCAGCCGGGAGCATCATCCTATCAACGCGAGCGCCGATCGGCTCGCTTGGGATCGCAGCCGTTGATGTTTGCACGAACCAAGGCTGTAAAGCTCTCGTGCCGACCGGCGTCCACGGAGTGTTTCTCGCCTATGTGCTTTCGATCTGCTCAACTGAGCTGAATGTTCGCGGACGCGGTTCGACCTTTTTGGAATTGTCCGGCGATGAGCTTGGTGCATTTCGAATTGCCTTTCCGGCTCAACACGAACAAGCCGCCATCGCGACCTTCCTCGACCGCGAGACCGCGAAGATTGATGCGCTGGTGGCAGAGCAGGAGCGGTTGATCGCGCTGCTGAAGGAAAAGCGGCAGGCGGTGATCTCCCACGCCGTCACCAAGGGCCTAGGGTCAGGACTCATTGATCAGAGCCAGAAGCAGAACGTTGCGGCGATGGTGAT
>NZ_LJHZ01000134.1:0-88925 GCF_001296055.1 Novosphingobium sp. AAP93 | reverse complement strand
ACGACACCGCCATCATCGGCGGCGGAAACCTCGGCAACCTCGGCGCAGAGTGGATCTTGATCTAGGGCAGGCAGCCATAGAACCGGTTGAACGAGCTAGCTGCCGTCGACCAGACGGTCTCCAAACCTGTCCGATAGCACAGCCTTTGCTCGTTGCATGGATCGTGCACCATCAAACTCCGCGACCAAAACGGCTAGCACAACTCCTCGATCTGGCCGAGGCGTTCCTTGCCAAAGAACATCTCGCCATCGACGAAGAAGGTGGGGATGCCGAACGCCCCGCGATCCACCGCGTTCTGCGTGTTCGCGGCAAGGCGGTCCTTGACCTCGGCGGACTGGGCACCCTCTGCCAGCGCAGCGGCGGGCAGACCTGCTGCGGCGATGACGGCGTCGACGGCGGTCGTGTCAGCCGGGTTGAGCCCGTCTTCCCAGATCGCGCGCAGGAAGGCTTCGGCAAAGGCCTCTCCGCAGCCGAGATCGATCGCGGCGAGCAGCAGGCGCTGAAGATCGACCGAACGGAACGGGAAGGCCGGATTCATGCGGAACTTCGTCAGGCCATGGCGGACGATGAAGCGCTGCATTTCGAGCTGGGCGTAAGCGCTCTTGCCCTTCACATCGGCGTCGCGGATGAACGGCGGAGCATTGCCGGTGAGCTTGTGCATGCCGCCGAGCAGCGCCGGGGTAAGCGTGATTGTCGCGCCTTTGCGGGCGGCGAGTTCCTGCAGCGGCTGCCACACGAGGTAGCCGTTGGGGCTGACAAAATCGAAGATGAACTCGATGGTTTTGGGCATTTCAGAAGCGCTCCTGCCAAGGGCGAAGGTCAAGCTCGTGCGTCCATGACGAGCGGGGTTGCTGATGCAGCCAGACGAAAGCCTGTGCGGCATCTTCGGGCTTGAGCACGGAATCCTCCGCGAGCAGCGGGGCGACATCCTCCACGCGGCTGCGCAGGAAGGTGCCGTCGATGGCGCCGTCGCAGACGACGTGGGCGACGTGGAGGCCTTCGGGGCCAAGTTCGCGCGCCATCGATTGGGCGAGCGCACGCAGGCCATGCTTGGCGGCGGCGAAGGCGGCAAACCCGGCAGCGCCGCGCAAGGAGGCGGTCGCACCGGTGAAGAGGATCGTGCCCCGCCCCCGCGGCGCCATCACCCGCCCGGCTTCGCGGCCTGTCAGGAACCCGGCGAAGCAGGCCATTTCCCACACCTTTTGGAACACACGGGCTGTCGTCTCGCGGATGCCGAAACGGACATTGGCGCCGATGTTGAACACGGCGACTTCGATGGGGCCGATTTCGCGCTCGATCTTGTCGAACAAAGCGACGGTCTCCTCCTCGGAGCGGGCATCGACGCCGAAGGCATGCGCCGTGCCGCCCTCGCTGCGAATCTCGGCGCAGAGCGCTTCGAGCTGATCGAGGTGGCGGGCACGGCGGGTGACGCAGACGGTGAGGCCGGTGCGCGCAAAAGCCCGCGCAATGGCTCCGCCCAATCCATCACCGGCGCCGATGACGAGGCAGACGCCAGCGGGCGATAGTTCGTTCATGGCACTCCCCCGTTTTGCTTCTGGCACTGTCGTAGCTTGCGGGACGGGCGGCTGGCAATGCGGACAAGGATCGGCGACAAGGCAAGGATGGACCACGTAGGCCCCCTGCTGGACGAAATCGCCGCCTGCCGGGTCTGCGCGGAGAAGCTGGCGCATCCGCCACGTCCAGTCGTACAACTGGGGGCCGGTGCGCGCGTGGTGCTGATCGGGCAGGCACCGGGGCGCAAGGTGCATGACAGCGGCGTGCCGTGGGACGATGACAGCGGGCGGCGGCTGCGCGATTGGATGGGGATCGACGAGGCGGATTTCTACGATCCCGGCAAAGTCGCGATGCTGCCGATGGGCTTCTGCTATCCGGGCAAGGCCAGCGGTGGAGACATGCCGCCCCGCCCCGAATGCGCGCCGCTGTGGCATGCACGGGCGCTGGAGGTCCTGCCGCCGGACAGGCTCACGCTGCTGATCGGCACTTATGCCCACGCCCGTTATGCGCCCGGCAAGGGGAAGCTGGCCGAACGCGTGCGGCGGGGCAGTGGTTCGCCTGACGTGTTTGTCCTGCCTCATCCGGCTTGGCGCAGCGTGCTGTGGATGAGAGACAACCCGTGGTTCGAAGCGGATATCCTGCCCGAATTGCGCGCGGCCGTTGCAGCGCGGATCGGATAAGTTTGCACCTCGCGCGCCAGCCGAGGCGTGCTAGCTTGAAGGCATGAGCACCACACCCTTTCGCGCCGCTGTCGTGCAGGCGGCGTCCGATCCGGCCGGAGGCGGCGCATCCGCTGCCAAGGCCGCCAGTCTGATCGCCGGAGCCGGAGCTGCGGGCGCGCGGCTGGCGGTGTTTCCGGAGGCCTTCATCGGCGGCTATCCCAAGGGGGCGCGGTTCGGCGCGCCGATTGGCCTGCGCTTCCCCGAAGGCCGCGAAGCCTATGCGCGGTACTTCGCGGCCTCGGTGGCGCTGGACGGGCCGGAAATTGCGCTGGTGCGCGAGGCGGCGGGCGCGGCGGGCATGATCGTGGTGATCGGCGTGATCGAGCGGCTGGGCTCGACGCTCTATTGCACCGCGCTTATCATCGACGGCGAGCGCGGCACCATGGCGCACCACCGCAAGCTGATGCCGACGGCGGCGGAGCGGCTGGTATGGGGCTTTGGCGATGGCTCCACCCTCCCCGCCGTGGAAACCGCGCTGGGCACCGTCGGCGCGGTGATCTGCTGGGAAAACTACATGCCGATGCTGCGCATGGCGATGTATGGGCAGGGCGTGACGCTCTACTGCGCGCCCACCGCGGATGACCGCGACGGCTGGGTTTCGACGATGCGCCACATCGCGCTCGAAGGGCGCTGCCATGTGCTTTCCGCCTGCCAGTTCTTGCGGCGGCGCGATGTGCCCGAGGGGCAGGAATGCGTGCTGGGCGAGGATCCCGAGACAGTGTTGATGCGTGGCGGCAGCCTGATCGTAGGACCGCTCGGCGAAGTGCTGGCAGGGCCGGACTACAGCGGCGAGACGGTGCTCTATGCCGATATCGACCCGACCGAAACTGCCCGTGCCCGCTATGATTTCGACCCGGTCGGCCACTATTCCCGGCCCGACGTGTTCCGCCTCACCGTCGACCGCCGGGCAAAGCCGGCAGTGGCTTGGCAGGACGAGGAAGCGTGATTGCATGTGCAATTGATTCACTCGATTGAATCAAGGCAAATCTTGAGGTAAGCGGGTCGGATAAGGCTCCTTCGAGAGTCGTGCGGGAGAGAGCCGTTGGACCTGACCAAGCCCAAGTCGAGCACACCAGGTGCGGCAAAACACAAGCCGATCCTCTCGCTTGCACGCGTGATCGAGATGAACCTCGGGTTCCTCGGCCTGCAGTTCAGCTTCGGCCTGCAGCAGGGCAACATGGTGCCGATCTACTCATGGCTCGGCGCCGACGAATCGAACCTTCCGATCCTGCAGCTAGCGGGGCCGATGACCGGCCTCCTCATCCAGCCGCTGGTTGGCGCGCTTTCGGACCGCACCAGTTCGAAGTTCGGTCGCCGCACACCCTACTTCCTGCTCGGCGCGGTGATGTGCAGTCTTGGGCTGCTGTTCATGCCCTTCTCGTCGAGCCTGCTGATGGCGGCGAGCCTGCTGTGGCTGCTCGATGCCGGCAACAACATCACGATGGAGCCCTACCGAGCTTACGTCAGCGACCGGCTTGACGAGAGCCAGCACGAGATCGGCTATCTGAGCCAGAGCGCGTTTACCGGCCTTGCCCAGTGCCTGGCGTTCCTCTCCCCCTCGATCCTCGTCTACTGGGTGGGAATCGACCGCAATGCGGTGGATGCGCACAATATCCCGACGATCACGCATATCTCGTTCATGATCGGCGCGGTGCTGTCGATCACCACGATCGTGTGGTCGATCTGGCGCGTGCCCGAACTGCCGCTCAGCGAGGACGAGAAGGCCCGCATCGCCGCCGCACCGCGCTCCGCCGGGGCGACGCTGGGCGAGATCGGGCGCGCCATCGTGGAAATGCCGCAGGCAATGCGTTCGATGGCGTGGATGAGCCTTTTCCAATGGTACGGCTTCTCGATCTACTGGTCGTACAGTTCGCTTTCGATCGGGCGCTCGATTTACGATACCGCCGACAAGAGCAGCGAAGCCTTCCGCGCGGCAGTGCTGACCACGCAGCAGCTCGGCGCGTTCTACAACCTCGTCGGCTTTGTCGCGGCGCTGGCGATGGTGCCGATCTCGCGCGCGCTGGGCGCATCGCGGGTGCACATGGCGTGCCTTGCGGCTGGCGGGCTGGGCATGTTGGCGCTGGCACACGTATCGAGCGCGGCCAGTGCCCCCGGCGTCTTGTTCACCGCGCTGGCGATGCCGGACCTTGGCAGCCATACCCCGCTGCTGCTGATCGCGGTCACGCTGGGCTTCTGCTGGGCCAGCATAATGGGCAACCCCTACATCATCCTTGCAGGCTCGATCCCGCCTGAGCGGACCGGGGTCTACATGGGCATCTTCAACATGATGATCGTGATCCCGATGCTGATCAACGGCGTCACCTTCGGCTGGATCTACAACCACCTGCTCGGCGCGGACCCCCGCAATGCGCTGACCTTTGCCGGCGTGCTGCTGGTCATGGGAGCGATCACCATGCTGCGCGTGCCCGATCCGCGGCGGGCGGCCGGACTGGCTGCGGCCTGAATTCCCTTCGCAAAACCTTTATTCCGTCAGGACCGAATTTCATGCCCGTTCTCGCTTCTCCCACTGCGCTCTGGACCAGCGAGCACTTGCGCGCGCTGCGGATCTCGCCTTGCCATGAGATACCGCTCGTCGAAGGCGCAGGACTGCACCATCCGCTGCCGGGCTTCGATCTGTGGGACCTCTGGCCGCTGCAACTGGCCGACGGCAGCACTGCGGTGGTCGATGGCTGGACGCTGTGGTTCGTGCTCTCGGCCCCGGCTGGCGAAGACCCGGAAGCGCGGCACGATATCGTGCGCATCCGCCTGATGGCCGAGCGCGGCGGCGCATGGCGCGATCACGGCAATGCCCTGCCCGATGAACTCAATCCCGGCAGTCGCGAATGGGCCGGGTCAGCGCTCTACGATCCCGAGACAGGCGCGGTGACGCTGTATTGGACCGCATCGGGCCTGCGCGGCGAGGAACCCAGGACCTTCATCCAGCGCATGTTCGAGACGACCGGCACGCTGGCCGGTGACGCCACCACGTTTGCCATCGAGGGTTGGACCGCGCCGCGCGAGATCGCGGGAGGGCCGATACCGCACTACATGCTGGTGACCGCCGCGCAGGGCGTGCCCGGCTTTATCAAGGGCTTCCGCGATCCGGCCCATTTTCGCGATCCGAGGGATGGCTCGAACTATCTGCTGTTCACCGGATCGCTGCAGGACGCCAAAAGCGACTGGAATGGCTGCATAGGCCTGCTGCGACAAGAGAATGACGGCTGGGCCGTGCTGCCGCCGTTGCTGAGCGCGGATGGGCTTAACAACGAGCAGGAGCGGCCCCACGTGGTGTTTCACGCCGGGCGATACTACCTGTTCTGGTCGACCCAGCGGAAGGTCTTCGCGCCGGGCGTGCCCAACGGTCCCAACGGGCTCTATGGCATGGTGGCAGAAAGCATGGAGGGGCCGTGGCTGCCGCTCAACGACAGCGGGCTGGTCGCGGGCAATCCGGAGGAAGCGCCGGTGCAGACCTATAGCTGGTGGGTGACGCACGAGCTCACCGTGCACGGCTTTGTCGATTATCCCAACTCGCTGAAGGGCAATAACCATGGCGACGCGGCGTGGCGGCGAGCGCATTTTGCCGGGGTGCCGGCGCCGGTGTTCTGCCTCGTTCTCGACGGCACGCGCGCGGAAGTCGCGGCATGAGCACGGCGCGCTATGGCCTGATCGAGGCGGGCGGCACCAAATTCGTGCTGGGGGTCGCCGATGCTGAGCGTACAATCTACGCCCGGGAACGCATTCCCACGACCACCCCGGCTGAAACGCTGGGCTCGGCGTTGGAGTGGTTTGCGGCGCAGGGCGTGGACTATGCCGCGTTCGGCATTGCCTCGTTCGGGCCGCTCGATCTCGATCCCGCCTCGCCCGCCTTTGGCTGCGTGCGGGCGACACCCAAGCCGCACTGGAGCGGTGCGAGCTTGATCGAGCCGTTACTCGAGCGGTTCGGCGTGCCCGTTGCGATCGATACCGATGTGAACGGCGCCGCCTTGTCAGAAGCGCTGTGGGGTGCCGGGGCCGGACTCGGCTCGGTGCTCTACCTCACCATCGGCACGGGAATCGGCGGCGGCTTCTGCAGCGGCGGGCAGTTGCTTCAGGGCCTCTCGCACCCGGAAATGGGCCATATCCGCATGCCGCGCCATCCTGTGGACCTCGATTTCGCCGGAACCTGCCCCTTCCACGGCGATTGCCTTGAGGGCCTCGCCTGTGGTCCGGCGGTGATCGCGCGCTGGGGCATGTCGCTCTCGGAACTGCCGGCCGGTCATCCGGGCAAGGGCATTATCGCCTGGTACATCGGTCGCGCGCTGGCGACCTTCCAGACGGTGATGGAACCGGCTCGCATCGTGCTCGGCGGCGGCGTGACCGCGACGGAAGGTCTGCTCGATCTGATCCGGGTCGAGGCTCTGGCGGCGAACGGCGGTTATACCGTGGGCAAGATCGATGAACTGATCGTGCCGCCGGGCCTTGGTGACAATGCCGGGCTGCTCGGCGCGCTGGCCCTCGCGCTCAGGTAGATTCGCGGATGAGCAGGCGCGGCTGGAGGATGACCGAATGGATCTCCTCCCCCGCGATGCGCTGGATCACGCTGTTGACGAGGTTTTCCGCACCCTGCTCCAGATCCTGCGCGATCGTGGTGAGCGGAGGCATCGTGTGCTCGCCGAGCGGCAAGCCATCGTACCCGATCACCTTCACGTCGCCGGGAACTGACAAGCCTTGCTCGGCGAGTACGCGCATGGCGGTGACGGCGATGACGTCCGACGCGGCGAAGACACCATCCGGGCGATTGACCTTTGATCGGAAGTACTTGGCAATCTCGCTCTGGGCTTCATCGGCGACGAGGTGCGTGGGGACAGCGTTGAACTCCACGCCCGGCGCACGAGCGATCACGGATTGGCAGCCTTCGAGGCGCTGACCGATCTCAATCGCGCGCGGATCGCCGAAGAACACCACGTTGCGGCAACCGCGCTCCACCAGATGCTGACCGGCGAGCGCCCCGCCGCGGAAGTTATCCGATCCCACCGAGCAATGCGCCTGCCCTGCAAGGTGCGAGCCCCATGCAACCAGTGGGCGATAGAGCTCGGCCACGCGGTCGAGCACGGCGGACTGGTCCGATTGGCCGATCACGATGATGCCATCCGATTGGCCTGAACGCGCCAGCTTGAGCAGCCAGTCTTCGTCGGTCGGCACCACGCGCGAGAGGAGCAGGCTGTAGCCGCGGTTGGTCAGTTTGTCCGCGAGCAGGCCCAGCATCGTGATGAAGAACGGGTCGGAAATGTTCTGGCGGACTTCGTGGCCGAGCGGGATGACCACGCCGATCGTGTTCGTCTTGCGCATGCGCAAGTTGCGCGCGGTCGCGTTGGGCGTGAAGCCATGTTGCCGGGCGAGCGCCACGATCATGTCGCGCGTGGCGGGCGTGACGAGGTTCGAGCCCGACAGGGCGCGCGAGACCGTGCCGCTGGTGACGCCCGCCAGTTCGGCAAGCTCCTTGAGGGTCTTGGGCCCGGTCATCGAGAAAGCGTCATGGCAAATCAATGTCTTCAGGCGGAGACGGAGCGGGCATCAATCGCGACGTCTGCTCCGACTTCCGCTGCTGGCGGACAAGTCCCATGCCACAGGATAATCGCGAAGACCACTTGGGAGGGTAACCTCGAGACAAGTTTGTTTCCCTCGCCTGCGCGGATCGAACAAGAAAATCCCCCGGATGCAGACTGGCGCACCCGGGGGACTGGAGACCTTGCGGTCCGGCGTCGGCTCAGAAGTCGAGCTTGAGCGAAGCCGAGATCGTGCGACCGTTGATCGAGCGGGCGCGGACGATGCCGTTGCCCGGGATCGCGCCTTCTTCGGCCTCGGTGAAGCCGAAAGTGTCGAACAGATTGTTGGCGTTGATCGAAACCTGCACGCGCTTCAGCGGGCGGACCGCGACGAAGGCGTTGACCTGCGCGAAGGCGGGCAGCTTCAGCAGGTTGCTGTCCTGCGTGTAGCTCGAGGTCGTGCCGACAACGCTGCCGCCGATCGAGAACAGATCGGTGTTGTAGGTCGGCGCGAAGCGGTAGATGAACTCGGCCTGGCGGCGCGGACGGTTGCCGATCACGGTCGCGTCGAGCGACTTGATGATCTTGGCATTGGTCCAGGTGCCGCTCGCGTTCAGCGAGAAGTCGCCGATGCGGTAGGCGCCTTCGAGTTCGATACCATAGGCGCGGTAGGTGTTGGCGCTCGAGCGTTGCGTGGTCGCTTCGTAGTTCTGTTCCTCGGTCTTGGCCCAGAACGCGGTGCCATAGAGCGCGAGGCCGCCCGACTGGTACTTCACACCCGCTTCGGCTTGGCGGACGAAGTCGACCGGGCGCGCACCGGGGAGCAGGGCGCCCGAAGTCGGGCTGGTGTTGCCGCCGAACACGAAGCGATCGGCATTGGCACGGCCGCCGCGGCTGTAGCGCGCGAAGACCGATAGATCGTTCGCGAGGCGATAGTTGGCGCCGAACGAGTACGACCAGTAGTTGTAGTTGTAGTTGACCGGGCGCTGGGCATTCAGCGGCAGGATCGTCGTCTTCGATTCCGGCACCGAGATCACGCCGTTGCCATCGACATCGGTCGGCACGACAGGGCCGTCGCCCGCGACATAGCCGCGCGCATTGCCGGCGTCGTAGCGCAAGCTGCCGTCGACGGTGAACTTGCCGCTATTGTAGCTGGCGGCGAAGTAGGGCGCGTTGGTATCGAAATCGAGGTTGTAGGTGCGGCGGCAGCAGTTGCCGAAGAACGAGGCACCGTACGACACGAGCCCGCCATCGGTCTGGAGCGCGCCGGCAGCGTTGCGGACGTCGATGAGCGCGGCGTTGTCACCCTTCGCTTCGAGCAGGTAGGAAGACCACAGCCAGTCCATGTTGATCGTCTGGCGCGACTTGTAGAAGCCGGCGGTGAGATCGAGCGAACCGCTGCCGAGATTGAACTTGCGGTTGATCTTCAGGTCGTTGGTGATGTTGTCGAGGCTGCGCAGCTTGGTGTTGAACAGCACGATGTTGATCGCATAGGCGCCGGCGGGGACGGCCTGACCCGCGTTGGGACCGTTGGCGAAGACCGCCGTTGCGCCCGCGCCGCCGATGCCGGTGGCAAGGTTGCCAATGGTGTCCGCGCCCGCCGGGAACGGCGAGTTGAAGCCACCCGAGATATTGGCGTACCGGAACTTGTCGTTGACGGTCCAGCCATCAGCGACGTCGAACTGCGTCTCGAAGCCGATCGACTTCACGAGCGGGCGCATGCCGTCGCGGATGTCGTCAACCTGGCGGTTGTTCTGGCCATCGAGCGTCACCGCGCGGGTGAAGAAGGCGCTGTGGATGGTGTCGTTGTTGGGGCTGAGGCCCGGCAGGGCTTCGTACTTCGGGTTGGCATTGGTACCGGTCACGCGGACCGGGCTCGGCAGGTAGCCGATGGCGCGGTCGTCGAGGTACTTGAAGTTCAGGCGGAAGAAGCCGCCGTCGAAGGTCTTGGTGATGTTGCCCTTGATCTGGCCGCCCTTGTTGCCATCATAACCGGCACGGCGCGGGCCTTCGCCGACGCGGTAGAAACCGCCGACGTGGTAGCTCAGGGTGTCGCTCAGCTTGCCGCCGTAATCGGCATCGATGCGATATTCGCCGTAGTCGAGGCCGACGGTGCCCTGGATCGAGCCGCCTTCCTGGTTGCCGGTCTTCGAGATCAGGTTGATCACGCCGCCGGGCGAGTTCGAAGCGAAGGTCGAGGCCGAGCCGCCACGGACCGCTTCGACGCGGGCGACGTTGAAATCGGCGCGGAGGAAGATGTCGGCGTTGCCGAACGCGATGTCGCCGAATTCGAGGATCGGGAGGCCATCTTCCTGCAGCTGGAGGAACTTGGCACCGCCGGTCGAGATCGGGATACCGCGGACCTGGATGTTGGCGTTGCCTTCACCACCCGACGATTCCGAGCGGATGCCCGGCAGGCTGCGGAACAGTTCGGCGGCGGAGCGCGGCGCGGCGGCGGCGATCGTCTCGGCATTGAGCGAGCTGACCGAGACCGAGCTGTCGAGCTTGTTGGCGCTGCGAGCGACGGCGGTGACGACGATCTCGGCATCGCTGGCGGGTGCTTCGGCGGCGGTGGCAGCAGCATCTTCAGCGCAGGCAGGCGCGGCAAGGCCGGCGACGGCGAGTGCGAGGACTGATGCACACGATTGAATCGCGCGATAAGAATTGAACGTCTGCTTCACAGGTCTCTCCCTTGTGCGTGCACTTTTGTGCCAACGTCGGCAGCGAATCGAGCCATCGATGCGCTTTCTTTGCGCTCCACTCGCAAATGAGCGGAGCATCTGCAAGGTGTAATGCAAGCGATTGAATCAAGTTTAGCACGGGAACGGCAAACCTGTGTCTTCCATGTCACGCCTGAATCGACTGCCCTCTGCAAGCGCTCCGATACTCCGTAGACCAACGCCCCTCTTGACGTTTACGTAAAGTGGAAGGATGGAGGGTACAGGAGACCGGATGCGTGGCTGCGCGCCGAGTCCCGTCGTTTCGCGGCCTTCAAGGCCCTGAATATAAAGGGAGAGCATCATGGATCTTGAGTTCAGCCCCGAGGACCTCGCGTTCCGCGACGAGGTGCGCGCGTTCATCGCCGAGAACTATCCGGCCGAACTGCGCGGCAAGCAGGACGAAGGCGACGAGCTTTCGAAGGAAGACTTCCTCTCGTGGCACAAGGTGCTGGCGAAGAAGGGCTGGGTCGCCCCGGCATGGCCGGTGGAATACGGCGGCACCGGCTGGACGGCGACGCAGCGCTACATCTGGTCCGAGGAGACCGCGCGCGCGGACTGCATCCGCCTGATGCCCTTCGGCCTCTCGATGGTCGGCCCGGTGATCTACACCTTCGGTACGCCCGAGCAGAAGGCCAGGTTCCTCCCCCGCATCCTGTCGGGCGAGGACTGGTGGTGCCAGGGTTACTCGGAACCGGGTTCGGGCTCCGACCTCGCCTCGCTGCGGACCAAGGCGGTGCGGGATGGCGATCACTATGTCGTCAACGGCCAGAAGACCTGGACGACGATGGCGCAGCACGCCGACTGGGGCTTCTTCCTCGTCCGCACCGATCCCGATGCCAAGCAGCAGGAAGGCATCAGCTTCCTCCTGATCGACATGAAGACGCCGGGCATCGAAGTGCGCCCGATCATCACGCTGGGCGGCGAGCATGAAGTCAACGAAGTCTGGCTCGAAGACGTGCGCGTGCCGGTGGAGAACCGCGTCTACGAAGAGAACAAGGGCTGGACTTGCGCCAAGTTCCTGCTGGCGCACGAGCGCACCGGGATCGCCGGTGTCGCTGCTTCGAAGCGCGGGATCGAGAAGGTGAAGACCATCGCGCGGGCGGAGATGGACGGCGACAAGCCGCTGATCGCCAACGCCTTCTTCAAGCGAAAGATCGCGGAGCTGGAAATGGACCTCACCGCGCTCGAGTTCACCGAACTGCGCAGCCTCGCTGGTGAGAGCGCCGGCAAGGGCCCGGGGCCGGAATCGAGCCTGCTCAAGATCAAGGGTTCGGAAATCCAGCAGCGCCTGACCGAGCTGACCCTGGAAGCGGTGGGCCACTACGGCGCGCCCTACTTCCGCGGCTTCGGGGAAGGCGACAACGAGCACCCGATCGGTCCGGACTACGCGCACCGCGCCGCGCCGACCTATTTCAACACCCGCAAGACGACGATCTACGGTGGCTCCAACGAGATCCAGCGCAACATCATCGCCAAGATGGTGCTGGGGCTCTGATTTGACATGAGGCCGCCGCGCAGCATGTGCCGCGGCGGCCCTTTAGCGGGATTTGAGGACAATGGATTTCAGCTACACCGAAACGCAGGGCATGCTGCGTGACACGCTCGCGCGCTTCCTTGCCGACACCTACGATTTCGAGACGCGCAAGAAGATGCTGCTGCGCCCCGAGGGCCGCGATCCGGGCATCTGGCAGGCGCTCGCCACCGAGCTTGGCATTCTGGGCGCGCCCTTTGCCGAAGAGCATGGCGGCCTTGGCGGCGGCGCGCTCGAGAACATGATCATGATGGAAGAGCTGGGCAAGGTCATCGCGGTCGAGCCCTATCTCCAGACCGTGGTGATCGGCGGCGGTGCGATGAAGCGCGCCCCTGCCGCCATGGCCGATGCAGTGATCCCGGAGATCATCGCGGGCAATGCCGTGATCGCCTGGGCCTATGCCGAGCCGCAGGGCCGCTATGACCTGGCGAATATCCGCACGACCGCGAAGGCGGACGGCGCGGGCTATGTGCTTTCGGGCCACAAGGCGGTGGTCTATGCCGCGCCCTGGGCGACGCACTTGCTCGTGACCGCGCGCACCGGCGGGAGCCAGCGCGAGCGGGAGGGCGTCGAGCTGTTCCTGATCGATGCCAGCCTGCCCGGCATCGTGCGGCGCGACTACCCTTGCGTCGACGGCTTCCAGGCGAGCGAAGTCTACTTCGAGAACGTCGCGATCCCGGGCGATGCACATATCCCGGGCGGCATCGACCTGATCGAACTGCTGGCGGACGAAGCCACCATGGCGATCTGCGGCGAAGCCTGCGGGGTGAGCCGCAAGCTGCACGAGGGCACGCTCGACTACATCAAGCAGCGCAAGCAGTTCGGCCAGCCGATCGGCAAGTTCCAGGTGCTGCAGCACCGCATGGCTGACATCTTCATCGAGGTGGAGCAGATCGCCTCGATGGCGCTGATGGGCACCTTGAAGCTCGATCTGCCGTCGGACGAGCGCAAGGCGGCGGTAAGCCTCGCCAAGGCGAAGGTCGCGCGTTCGATCAACTTCGTCGGGCAGAACGCGATCCAGACCCACGGCGGCATCGGCATCACCGTGGAACTGGCTATCGGCCACTACTTCAAGCGCGGCACGATGATCGAGAACCAGTTCGGCTCGGCCGACTTCCACCTTGGCCGGTTCGAGGATCTGACGCTGGCGGCGTAACGCAACTGCCCCTTAAAGCCCCTTCCCCGCTCGGGGAGGGGTTGGGGAGGGGTGCCCAAGCTTTCCGGCAGGCGCCGCGCACCCCCACCCAGCCTCCCCCGAACGGGGGAGGAGCAGGTTGCGCTTGGTTGCGGGGTGGCGCCTACGCCATCCCCGCCAGCCGCTCGCGGATGATGCCGTTGGCCTGCGCCATGATGCGGTCCACCAGCTCCTTGCAGGTCGGGATATCGTGGATGAGGCCGGCGACCATGCCGCAGCTCCATGCGCCGGCTTCCATATCGCCTTCCATCATGATGCGCGGGTAGACCCCCGCGACTTCCTCGATGATGTCCTCGAACTTGATGTCCGCCCCGAGGCGGCGTTCCTTTTCGAGCAGGCGTTCGACGGCGGCGTTGGTGAGCACGCGTTCGGTATTGCGCAGCGGGCGCATGACGAGCCGGGTATCGAGTTCGGACGCGGCGACGAGCGCCTGCTTCACCTTTTCATGCACCGGCGCTTCCTGGGTGGCGATGAAGCGTGTGCCCATGTTGATGCCTTCCGCGCCCATGGCCAGCGCGGCGACGAGGCTGCGGCCATCGGCCATGCCGCCCGAGGCGACGAAGGGAATCGTGAGTTCCTCGGCCGCGCGGGGGAGCAGGATGAAGTTCGGGATATCGTCTTCGCCCGGATGGCCGCCGCATTCGAAGCCGTCGACCGAGATCGCTTCGCAGCCGACGTTCTGGGCCTTCACGCTGTGGCGCACCGAGGTGCACTTGTGGATCACCTTGATCCCGGCGTCCTTGAAATAGGGGAGGAACGGCGCGGGGTTGTTGCCCGCGGTCTCGACGATCTTGACCCCGCCTTCGATGATTGCGCGGATGTAGCCCGGGTAGTCGGGCGAATTGACCGTGGGCAGGAAGGTGAGGTTCACACCGAAGGGCTTGTCGGTCATGTCCTTGCAGCGCGCGATTTCATTGGCGAGATCGGCGGGCGTCTTCTGCGTGAGGCCGGTGATGATGCCCAGTCCGCCCGCGTTGGACACGGCGGAAGCCATCTCGGCAAAGCCGACATAGTGCATGCCGCCCTGGATGATCGGATGCTCGATGCCGAAGAGTTCGGTGATGCGGGTCTTCATGGGTGCCTTGATCCTCTCGGTCGTTGTTGTCCGCGTTGCGGGTCGCAGGAAAGGCAAGTTTGGCCCGCCGCGCAAGAGGGGCTGCGCTGCTATTTCTGGCAGGAAGCACAGAAGAACGTTGAGCGCCCGCCCTGCACCAGCCGCTGCACCGGCTTGCCGCAGGCGCAGGGATCGCCCTCGCGGCCATAGACGCGCCAGTCCTTGGCAAAATAGCCCAGTTCGCCGTCGGGCCGGACATAATCACGCAAGGTGGAGCCGCCTGCGCGAATCGCTTCCTCGAGCACGGCGCGGATTTCAGGCACGAGGCGGTTCAGCGCGGCGCGGCTGACTTTGCCGGCCTCGCGCTCCGGGTGGATCTTCGCGCGGTGGAGTGCCTCGCAGACGTAGATATTGCCAAGGCCCGCGACGATCTGCTGATCGAGCAGGAGCAGCTTCACGGCGGCGAAGCGGTTCTCGAAGGCCTTGGCGAGGTGGGCTGCCGTCAGGCCGGGGCCGAGCGGTTCCGGCCCCATCGCGGCGAATTGCGGCCATGCTTCCAGCACGGCGGTATCGACGAGATCGACCGAGCCGAACCGGCGTGCGTCGTTCAGCGCCAATGTGCGCCCTGCCCCGGTTTCGATCACCAGATGATCGTGCTTGCCGATTTCCTCGGGATCGATTCGCCAGCGCCCGCTCATGCCGAGGTGGAACACCATCGTCTGCCCGCGATCGACATGGATCAGTCCGTATTTGGCGCGGCGGCCAAGCCCCGTCACCCGCGCGCCGGTCAGCGCCTGCACCAGCTCCAGCGGGAATGGGCGCCTGAGGTCCGCGCGGCGGGTCTCGATACGTGCGATCACCTGCCCATCGAGGACATGGGCGAGGCCGCGGACGGTGGTTTCTACCTCTGGCAATTCAGGCATGGCTCTGTGCCCCTAACAGGCTTTGCGGTTGCGGCAATTCCCACGTAAAGGCGCGTGTCATGACCGACGCAACCGCTGCCGAGCCCGAAACCGTCTCCTTCGGCTATGAGGAGGTGACCCCGGAAGAGAAGACCGAGCGCGTGGGCGCGGTGTTTTCCTCCGTCGCCAAGAACTACGACCGGATGAACGATGCCATGTCGGCGGGCATGCACCGGCTGTGGAAGGACCGCTTCGTGCGCCGGGTCAAGCCGCGCAGCGGAGAGGCGATCCTCGACATGGCGGGCGGCACCGGCGACATCGCCTTTCGCATGGCGCGGCATGGCGCGGAGATCACGGTCTCGGACATCAACCAGGACATGCTCGATGTCGGCATCGAACGCGCCGAAAAGCAGGGCATTCAAGGCCTGACCTGGTCGCGCCAGAACGCCGAGGAGCTGACCTTCGGCGACAAGACCTTCAACGCCTACACGATCGCGTTCGGCATCCGGAATGTGACCCGGATCGACAAGGCGCTGGCCGAAGCACACCGCGTGCTGAAGCCCGGCGGGCGGTTCTTCGTGCTCGAGTTCTCGACCACCGAATGGCCGGGCTTTGCCGAGGCTTACGACTTCTATTCTCACCGGATCGTGCCGCAGCTGGGCCAGATGATCGCAGGCGATGCCGATTCGTATCGCTACCTGATCGAATCGATCCGCCGCTTCCCCAAGATGCGCGAATTCGAGGGCATGATCCGCAGCGCTGGTTTCCGCCACACAAAGGTCGAGCCGATTCTGGGCGGCGCAGTCGCGATCCATTCGGGCTGGAAGATCTAGGACCGGCCCTTGCTCCGCCACACGACTCATATTCGCCGCCTGCTCGGCTGGGGCATCACGCTTGCCCGGCACGGCGCGCTGATCGGCATCGAGAACGACCGCAATGCCCCGCCGCAGGTGCGCCGCTTGGCAAAACTCGCGCGCTGGGTTTCGCTGACGGGCAAGAACCGCGAGCGCGATTACGCGGGGGCCTTCCGGGCCATCGGTCCTGCCGCGATCAAGCTGGGGCAGACTTTGGCGACGCGGCCCGATCTGGTCGGTCCGGGACCAGCGACCAACCTGCTCAAGCTGCAGGACAAGCTGCCGCCGGTGGATTTCGCGCTGATCCGCCGCGAGATCGAGGACAGCTTCGAGCGGCCGCTGGAGGACTTGTTCGCCGAGTTCGAGCAAGAGCCGGTGGGTGCGGCTTCGGTGGCGCAGGTCCACCGCGCCGTGACGACCGATGGCCGCAAGGTGGCGGTGAAAGTGCTGCGTCCCGGCGTGCGCGAGAAGTTCACCGCCGATATCGCCACGTATGAATGGGCGGCCGCGCATCTCGAATCGTTCGGCGGCGAAGCCTCCCGCCTGCGTCCGCGCATGGTCATCGCCAATTTCAAGCGCTGGACGATGAGCGAGCTTGATCTGCGGCGCGAGGCGGCTTCGGCCTCCGAACTCGCCGAGCAGATGCACGCCTTCCCCGGCTACCGCGTGCCCGGTATCGACTGGGATCGCACCAATGGCCGGGTGATGACGCTCGACTGGATCGACGGCATCAAGATCAGCGACAACGATGCCATCGACGCCGCCGGGCATGACCGCAAGGTGCTGGCAAGCCGGCTGGTGATCGCGTTCCTGCGGCAGGCGATCAGCGGCGGTTTCTTCCATGCCGACATGCATCAGGGCAACCTGTTCATCGAAGCCGACGGAACGATCACCGCGATCGACTTCGGCATCATGGGCCGGATCGACCGCCGCGCGCGGCAGTGGCTGGCGGAAATCCTCTACGGCCTGACGACGGGCAACTACACCCGCGTCGCCGAGATCCATTTCGAGGCGCAATATGTGCCGAGCTACCATTCGGTAGCCGAGTTCGCGACGGCTTTGCGAGCCGTGGGCGAGCCGATGCGCGGCAAGCCGGTGAGCGAGCTTTCGGTCGGCCAGATGCTCGACGGGCTTTTCGCGATCACCCGCGATTTCGACATGCAGACCCAGCCGCATCTGTTGCTGCTGCAGAAGACCATGGTGATGGTCGAGGGCATCGCCACCCAGCTCGACCCGTCCATCAACATGTGGGACGTGGCGGCGCCTTTCGTGCGCGAATGGATCCGCGACGAACTGGGCCCGGAAGCAGCGATTGCCGACCGCATCCGCGAGAACGTGAAGACCCTGCTCGGCCTGCCCGATCTGGTCCGCCGCGTGGAGGAACGCTTCCCGCCCAAGGGCGGCGCGCCGGAAGATCCGCCCTTGCCGCCGGTGGTGCTCATCGGCGATGGCGGCGGGCTCAAGTGGCTCGGCTACGTCGCCGCAGCAGTGATTGGTGCGGCAGCCAGCGCGGGAGTCCTCCTGCTCGGTCCCTGGAGCTGAGGTGAGCAAAGCGCCTCCCCTGCCCGGCCTGCGGCTCAAGAAGCGGCACTTCAACGCGCTGGATCTCTCGCGCCTGCTCGCCGCCTGTGCAGTGCTGTTCTGGCACTACCAGCACTTCTTCGTGCCGCCGGTGGATTTCCAGTTCCACGTGGCCCGGGCGAAAGTTTCGCCGCTCTATCACGAGCTATGGTGGCTCTACGATTACGGCCACGTCGCGGTGCAGTATTTCTGGGCGGTCTCGGGTTTCGTCTTCGCGCATGTCTATCTTGCCGATGCCGGCGCGCGGGGGCGATTCTGGCTGGCGCGGGTGGCGCGCCTTTGGCCGCTGCATCTGCTGACGCTGGTGCTCGTGGCGGTGCTGCAGGCGGCCTACAGCGGCGTGAACGGCACCGAGTTCATCTACCACCATCAGGACATCAAGCACTTCGTCCTGAGCCTCGGCCTCGCGCATTTCTGGGGCTGGCAGGCGGATCAGTCGTTCAACGGCCCGTCATGGTCGCTCTCAACCGAGATCCTCGCCTATGCGGTGTTCTGGCTGCTGCTGCCGGGCCTCCGGAAGTCCCCCATGGTTCTTGCGCTGACAGCGGCGGTGACCGCGTTGGCGCTGTTCTTCCTCAAGGCGCCGGATGAGCCGGTGTTCACTTGCATCGGCTATTTCTTCGGCGGCGCGGCCGTCTATGGGGCGGCGCTGAAAGGCGGACTGCGTGCGGGCGTGTTGGCGCCGCTGGCGACCATGCTGGCCGTCGCCGCGGTGTGGCTCGGGTTGAGCCTGCACTGGGAAGACGGCGCGACACTGGCGGGCACCTTTGCCGCGCTCCTCGCCGTGCTGGCGATCGATACCGCAGACCGGGACGACAAGCTCGCCGCCGCACGGCACTTGGGCGATGCCTCTTACGGCGTCTACTTGTGGCACTTCCCGCTGCAGCTGATGCTGGTGCTGCTGATCGACGCCACGCTGGGTTCGCGTGGCATTGCTCGGCAACCGGCCTTCCTGCTGTTCTTCGTCGGCGCTAGCGTGCTGGCGGGCTTTGCCTCGCACCGCTGGTTCGAACGGCCTGCACAGAAATTGGTGCTGAAGCTTGCGGGCAAGCGGCGGGAGCGGAAAGCGCTCACAGCCTGATAGGCGCAAAACGGATTGCGCCGCGCGGCGCGCCATTGCACAAGCGCGGCCATGCTCGGCAAGCGCATCCTCCTCATCATCGGCGGCGGCATCGCGGCCTACAAGGCCAGCGAACTCGTGCGCCTGATCCGGCGCGAGGGCGGCTCTGTGACCTGTGTGCTGACCAAGAGCGGCGCGCAATTCGTGACGCCGATGACGCTTGCGGCGCTGAGCGAGAATGAAGTCCACACCACGCTGTGGGACCTCGATGCCGAAGCGAAGATGGGCCACATCCAGCTTTCGCGGAATGCCGATCTCGTGGTGGTCTGTCCGGCAACGGCTGATCTGATGGCCAGGATGGCGGCAGGCCTCGCCGATGATCTGGCCACCACGCTGCTGCTGGCGACCGACAAGCCGGTGCTCGCGGTGCCCGCAATGAATGTGCGGATGTGGCAGCACCCGGCCACCCGCCGCAGCGTCGCCACCCTGCGCGGTGATGGCATCGAGGTGATGGAGCCCGACGAAGGCCCGATGGCGTGCGGTGAATTCGGCCCCGGCCGCCTGCCCGAACCGCCCGCGATCCTCGCCGCAATTGTCGCGAAGCTGGGCGGAGAGCCGACCGGACCGCTTGCGGGCAAGCACGTGCTGGTCACTGCCGGGCCGACTCACGAGGCCATCGATCCGGTGCGCTACATCGCCAACCGTTCGAGCGGCAAACAGGGCTTTGCGATTGCCGCCGCCGCCGCGCGGATGGGTGCGCGGGTGACGCTGGTGGCGGGACCCGTCACGCTGCCGACGCCGCCGGGGGTGACGCGCGTGAACGTCGAAAGCGCGCGCGAGATGGCCGCGGCCGTCGCGACTGCCCTGCCTGCCGATGCGGCAGTGATGGTCGCAGCCGTTGCGGACTGGCGTGTGGCTTCCGAAGCCGAGCAGAAGCTCAAGAAGGATGGCTCGGGCGCGGTTCCCCCGCTGCAGTTGACCGAAAACCCGGACATCCTCGCGCGCCTCGGCGCTTCGCCCGATCGCCCGCGCCTGCTGGTCGGCTTTGCGGCCGAGACCGAGAACGTGGTGCCGCACGCGCAGGCCAAGCTGGTGCGCAAGGGCGCCGACTGGATCGTGGCGAACGACGTGTCCGGCGATGTGATGGGCGGGCACCTCAACGCGGTGCATATCGTGCGTGCCGACGGGGTGGAGAGCCTGCCCGAAATGCCCAAGGATGCGGTTGCTGCCGCGCTGGTTGAAAGGATTGCCAATGCACTCGCCTGACCCTGTGCCCGTTATGGTCAAGCGCTTGCCGGGCAATGATGACTTGCCGCTGCCAGCTTACGCCACCGCAGGCGCGGCGGGCATGGATGTCGTGTCCGCAGAAGACGTCGAGATCGCGCCCGGCGCGCGCCACGCGGTCGCGACGGGTCTTGCCATGGCAATTCCGGCGGGTTTTGAAATCCAGGTGCGTCCTCGGTCGGGCCTTGCACTCAAGCATGGCGTGACGGTGCCCAACACGCCGGGCACCATCGACAGCGACTATCGCGGCGAACTCAAGGTCATCATGATCAACCTTGGCGCAGAGACGTTCTCGATCCGCCGGGGAGACCGCGTGGCGCAACTTGTGTTGGCGCCGGTAACGCAGGCCAGCTGGCTGGAGGTCGAAGAGCTTGACGAAACTGCGCGCGGCGCGGGCGGGTTCGGCTCGACCGGGGGCCTTGCGGCGCTCCCCGGCTAAGCCGAACCCTTCGGGATCAGCTCTTCTTCTTTTCCGGTGCGATCGAGATCTTCACCGTTTCGCCATTGTTGCCGGGGAAGTTGGTGAAAATCGCTTCCACCAGCTTGGGCACCAGATAAGTCAGACGATTCGAACTGGATGATGCTTCGGCCTTGCCTTCGAACAGGCGCTTGCCATCGGCGCGGCGGTCGATCTTCATCTCGATCCCGCTGTTGAAGACCGTGACGACATCGACGCCGCCTCCCCAGCCGCCACCCCAGCCGCCGCCCCAGCCGGGACCCCAGCCGGGACCCCAGGCACCGCCCCAACCCGGGCCCCAGCCGCCCCAGCCGCCCCAGCGGCCACCCCAGCCAGGCCCCCAGCCCGGACCCCAGAAGGGATCGGCGAGGCCGTTATTGCGCAGGCGGTCACGACCCTTGTCGACCCCATAGTCAAACTGGACGACGAGATCGGCGGTCTGCGGGCTGGTGGCGGGCACGTAGCCAACCTTCTGCAGCTGCGCGGCGACAAGGCCGGCATACTGCGCGAACTCGAGACCGCCCGCATTGCGCGGATTCTCGGGGACAACCGCGAAGGTCTGACCGGCAGGCGCCGGCAACTCGGCCTGGAAGCGCGAGACATTGGCGTTGAACGGTGTGGTGCAGGCGCCGAGCGCCAGCAAGAGAGGCGCCGCGATCAGGGCGAAGCGATTACGCGTGGATATCAGGCTCATATGATTAAGACTCCTTAGCGCAGTTTCGGCCCCCCTGTTGGCCGGAACTGCGGCATTGGTAGCATGCAAAATGCATGAGCGTCAGGTGCTGAATGCCAGTTTAACGACAGCAATAAACTCCCGCAATTGCGGGCGATTCCAGCACCAAGGAGGCAATCTGATGCAATTTGTTACACTGTCGCAGCACGGTGCAAACACAGCAACTGATGTTAACCGCCGGGGTTACCCTCTGAGCAGCCCGAGCCCCGCATAGGCGCGTTCAAGCGTGGGCGCCGCGAGCGCCTTGGCCCGCGCGGCACCGTCCGCGAGAATCGCATCGAGCGCGGCGGTGTCGCGGCGCAGGTCGCGGTAGCGCGCGGTGATCGGCGCGAGCTTCTCGACGAGGAGCTCGCCCAGTGCCGGCTTGAACGCGCCGAAACCCTGCCCGGCGAATTGTGTCAGCACATCGGCCTGCGTGATCCCTGCCATTGCGGCATAGATACCGACGAGGTTGGCGGCCTCGGGGCGCCCTTCAAGACCGTCCTTGTCGCCCGGCAGAGGTTCCGGATCGGTCTTGGCCTTGCGGACCTTCTGCATGATCGCGTCGGCATCATCGGTAAGGTTGATGCGGCTCATGTCCGAAGGATCGGACTTCGACATCTTCGAGGCTCCATCACGCAGGCTCATGATCCGGGCTGCTTCGGGCGGAATGATCGGCTCGGGCAGAGTGAAGACGGGGGCCTCTTCCGAAGCGAAGTCGTTGTTGAACTTCTGCGCGATGTCGCGGGCGAGTTCGAGGTGCTGCTTCTGGTCCTCGCCCACCGGAACGTGGGTCGCCTGATAGAGCAGGACGTCCGCAGCCTGCAGCACCGGATAGGTGAACAGCGCGACCGAGGCGCCTTCGCGGTTCTTGCCGGCCTTGTCCTTCCACTGCGTCATGCGGTTCAGCCAGCCCATCCGGGCGGTGCCGGTCAGCAGCCATTGCAGTTCGGCGTGGGCGGGGACCTGCGTCTGGTTGAACACGACCGAGCGCTTGGGATCGATCCCGCAGGCGACCAGCGCGGCGACCATCTCGCGCGTGCCGGCGGTCAGCGCGGCGGGATCGTGCGGCATCGAGATCGCGTGGAGATCGGCGAGGAAGTAGAGGCACTCGCCGCCCTTCGCGGTCCATTCATCCTGCATCGCCACCCAGTTCCGGATCGCGCCCAGATAGTTGCCGAGGTGAAGATTGCCGGTGGGCTGGATGCCCGAGACGATGCGCATGGGACGAGTCACTCTGAAGGGGCGCGCTTGCGGCGCAGGAGAAGTTGCAAGTCGGCCTTGGAGAATGCGCCGAGGATGACCGCGCTGAGCCCATAGACGAGCCCGCCCGCCGAGACCAGCACCGCCAGCGCGAGGAAACGAACCAGCCAGGTGCCGTGGACGTAAGGCATCAACAGGCCCTGCCCCGCCCACAGCACGCCGCCCATGGCCAGCGCGGCAAGCGCAAGGCGCGGCACACGGCGGCGCAGGCGCGCATCCGTGGTGAACTGCCCGCGCGCCACGAGCGTGCGGTAGAGCATCAGCACGTTGACCGTGGACGCGATGGCCGTCGCCAGCGGCGGGCCGACATGTTGCAGCGGCAGGATCAGCACGAGATTGAGCACGAGGTTCACGACCATCGAGATCGTGGCGTAGCGCACCGGCGTCACCGTATCCTGCCGCGCGTAGTACCCGGGGGTGAGCACCTTGACGAGGATGTAGCTGGGCAGGCCGATCGAGAAGGCGGCCAGCGCCTGCGCGGTGAAATGCGCGTCCTGCGGCGTGAAGCGGCCATAGCCGAACAGCGCGGCAGCAATCGGCTCACCGCAGAGCACCAGCGCTACTGTGGCAGGCAAAGTCAGCAGCAGCGCGAGTTCAAGCCCGCGGTTTTGCGTTTCCATCGCAGCCGCTTCGTCGCCGCCGCCGAGCTGGCGCGAGATGGTTGGGAGCAGCACGGTACCAAGCCCGATACCGATCAGGCCCAGCGGCAGCTGGTTCAGCCGGTCCGCCATGTAGATGTAGGTGACCGAACCATGCGCGAGCAGCGAGGCGGCGAGCGCAGTCGAGATGACGAGGTTGATCTGCACCGCGCCAGCCCCGGCGGCGGCAGGCCAGATCAGCGCCATGAGGCGCTTCACGTCGGCATCGAGCCGCGGCAGGCGGAGCTTGAGGCTCACCCCGGCGCGGCGGCAGGCCCAGACCAGCCATGCCAGCTGCAGCGCGCCCGAGACCGAAACGCCGATGGCCTGATTGCGCGCGGTGATCATCGGATCGGCCGAATGGAACAGCAGCAGCGCCGCGATCAGCGTCAGGTTCAGCAGGATCGGTGCCGCGGCATTGACCCAGAACTTGTGCAGCGAATTGAGAATCCCCCCGCAGAGCGAGACGAGACTGATCAGCATCAGATAGGGGATCGTCATGCGCGACAGCGCGACGGCGAAAGCGAACTGCTCAGCGCTCACCCCGTTGAACTGGCCGGAGAGGACCAGCGTGACCGGCCACGCGAACACCTCGAGCAGCGCGGTCATCACGACCAGCGTCGGCAGCAGCACCGCCAGCGCCCGCTCGGCGAAGTCGAGGCCATCAGGCAGGCCCTGCCCCTCGGGATCGCCCACCTTGCGGTTGAACATCGGGATGAAGGCCGAGGCGAACGCGCCCTCGGCGAAGAGGGCGCGGAACATGTTGGGCAGGCGGAAGGCGACGAGGAACGCGTCGGACGCGAAGCCTGCGCCGACATAGCGGGCAAACAGGCTGTCGCGCACGAGACCCAGCACACGGCTGGCGAGCGTGAGCCCGCCAATCGTGCCGGTTGCCTTCAGCAGGTTCATGGCATCTGCTTCATGGCTGGAGCGGCCATGAAACCGGCCGGATCAGGCCTGACCGGCGGTGCCGGCGGCCAGTTCCTCGGCCTGGCGGGCCTGGAGCTGCTGAAGGTAGAGGCCGTTGAAATCGATCGGCTCGAGCAGCAGCGGCGGGTAACCCGCATCGCGCACGGCATCGGCAATGATGCGGCGGGCGAACGGGAACACGAGGCGCGGACCCTCGGCGAAGAGGAACGGATGGGCCTGCTCGTCCGTGATGTTGCGCATGCCGATCAGTGCGCCGTAGAGCAGTTCGACCGCGTACTGGGTGCCCTGCGGCGCCTTCGAGGTGGCGGTGATCTTCATTTCGATCTCGTGCACGTCGGGCCCGAGCGGGCGGGCGCCGATGTTGAAATCGATCGAGACTTCGGGCGCGTCGGTCCAGCCATAGCTGTCGGGCGCGTTGGGATTCTCGACCGAGAGGTCCTTGATGTACTGCGAGATCAGGCCGATCGCCGGGCTGGTGTCTTCCCCGTTGGGCATGGGCTGCGCCGCATCGAGATCGAGCGGGGTGATGATATCGCCTTCTTCGGCCATGATCGTGCTTTCGTGCGAATGAGTTGAGGAGATTGCGGCGGCGCCTAGCACCTGCCGGAGAGCGGGGCAATCACGCTTGCTGCGACAGAGTGCACCTAGAGGCAGGCGAAAATTGGCCTCAGGAGGGCAATCCGGGTGCCGTCCACGCGTTGTTCATTTGTATTTCGTAACCACATAGGGCACGATACTCATTCGGCGGCGACCGGGACCCGCAGGCCCGGCAACCGCCCTGATCAAGCAGGATGTGGCCTTGTGATTGTTGAAATTGTGATTCTCGCGATGATCGCAGCATTCCTGGGCCTGCGACTCTATGCCGTGCTGGGCCGCCGTCCGGAGCAGAACGAGGAGCCGATGCGCCGCCGCGTCGAGCAGCCCGATCCCTCCAGCGCGCCGCGCACGCTTGCACCGCGCCTGCCGGAAAAGACCGCCGCCGCGCCGCGCACGTTGCCGATGCCGCAGGATAACCAGCTCGACTCCCGCGCCGAGGCAGGCATTCGCGCCATCGTGAATGCCGATCGCCGCTTCGATGTCGGCCAGTTCCTTGCCGGGGCGCGCGGCGCCTATGGCATGGTGCTCGAAGCCTTCTGGCGTGGCGACAAGAGCGAGCTTTCGCAGCTCTGCGACAGCGATGTCTACGCCGGTTTCGCCGAAGCGATCGACGCGCGCAATGCGGCGGGCGAGGCGATCACCGCCAAGCTGATCCGCATCGAGGAAGCGCGGATTGTCGGGGCGGACTATGCCGCGCCGCGTGCACGGATCACCGTCCGCTTCACCGCCGATGTGGCGTCGGTCACCCGCGATGCGAACGGCGCGGTCATCGCCGGCTCGCTCGACGATGCCATCGAGACCCACGACGTCTGGACCTTTTCGCGCGATCTCACCTCGCGCGATCCGGACTGGGTGGTCGACGAGACCGACGAAGGCTGATTTTCTGTGGGGTTTCGGCGTGCAGGACAGGCCGGGAAGCTGGCCTGGCTTGCCGTTCTGGCACCGGCATTCCTTTCGAGCTGCCTTCCCATCATCCCGCAGGGCGCGCCGGTTCCCCCGGTGCCGCCCACCGCGCCCAACGCCGCGCTGGTCGGCACGCATCGGGGTCCGCTCGCAGCCGGACTCGGCTTCAGCGACGCCAATGCCCGCGCTGCGCTGTCTGCCTTCATCACCAGTTGCCCGCGCCTGACAAAGCGCAATGATACGAGCGGCCTGACCCGTCCCGAAGACTGGGCGCCAGCTTGCGACGCTGCGTCTGCTTGGCCTGCGGAAGACGCACGCGGCTTCTTCACGCGCTATTTCGAAACCGCCACGGTGGCGCGCGGCGAAGCGCTGGTGACGGGCTACTACGAGCCGGAGATCGCCGGGGTCCGCGTGCGCCAGCCGGGCTTCGACGTGCCGGTCTATGCCCTCCCCCCCGATCTCGTCCGCGCGCGTCCCGGCGATGCACCGCCGCAGCCCGATGGGACACAGCCGCTTGGCCGTTATGACGAGACCGGACGCTTCGTGCCCTACTACGACCGTACCGCGATCGAGAACGGCGCGCTTGCCGGTCGGGGCCTGGAAATCGGCTGGGTGGCCGACCGGGCCGAGCTGTTCTTCCTCCAGGTCCAAGGCTCAGGCCGCCTCCGCGCGCCCGACGGCAGCGTCGTGCGCCTCGGCTTTGCCGGGCAGAACGGCTATCCCTACACTGGCATTGGCAGCGTGATGCGGGCGCAAGGCCTGATCGGCACCGGCCCCGGCCAGTATCCCGGCTCGATGCAGGGCATCCTGCGCTACATCCACGAACACCCTGTGGAAGGCCGCGCGCTGATGCGGCAGAACCAGAGCTATGTGTTCTTCCGCGAGCGGACCGGGACGGACACGGTGGGCGCTCTGAACGTGCCGATCATGCCGCGCACCACCTTGGCGGCAGACCCGGCCTACGTCCCGCTCGGCGCGCCGGTGTGGCTGCAGGGTGAAGGCGGCATCAGCGGGCTCTGGGTGGCGCAGGATACCGGCGGCGCGATCAAGGGGCCCAACCGCTTTGACAGCTTCTGGGGTGCCGGGGCCGAGGCGCGCACCATCGCGGGCGGCCTGAAAGCGCAAGGGCAAGCGCTGATCCTGCTGCCCAAAGGCACGCTCGCCCGGCTGAACGGCCAATGAGAGCCCCTCCGCGCGGGCTCAGCCCCGATGAAGCCGCGCTATGGCGGAAAGTGGCGGCGACCGTCACCCCGCTCCACCCGAAGAAGGCGCCTCTTGCCCCTCTCCCGCCTGCAGCAGGGACCGGGAGTGGGCCGGACGAAGCACCGTCCCCTCCGCCCAAGCGTATCAAAGGCCGCGTCCCGCCGCCGCGCCCGGAACCTGCTCCGGTGCCAACTCCGCTCCGCCCGCTCACCGCAGGAGGCCTCGATTCGAGTTGGGACCGCAAACTCACGCGCGGACCGCTCCAACCTGACGTGACCATCGACCTCCACGGCCTTTCCATCGCCCTTGCGCACAGCCGCCTCAATGGCGGGATCGAGCAGGCGCTGGCGATGGGTGCGCGGGTGATCCTGCTGATTGCAGGCAAGCACCGTCCGGTGGCGGAGAACGGCCTGCCCAATCACCTTGAGCCAGGCGACAAGCGCGGCGCGATCCGCGCGCGGCTGCTCGACTGGCTGGCGGCGAGCCCGCATGCCGGGCGCATCGCATCGGTCCGGCCCGCCCAGCCGCGCCATGGCGGCGACGGGGCGGTCTACATCGTTCTCAGGAAAGCGCGCTGAGCGCGATCCGGCGGTAGATCCGCGTCAGGACTTCCAGGTCGTCCACCGCCACCGCCTCGTCGGTCTTGTGCATCGTCGCGTTGGTCAGGCCGAATTCGATCACCGGGCACAGCGCACGCAGGAAGCGGGCATCACTGGTGCCGCCGGTGGTGGAAAGCTCAGGGCTGATACCCGTCTCAGCCTCGACCGCCGTCGCCACGAGCGCCGACTGCGCGCCGGGGAGAGTGATGAATGCCTCGCCGTGCAGGGTCGCGCGGACCTCGGTGCGATGCCTGGCGGCAATCTCGGTCACGCGGTCGACCAGCGCCTGCCCGGTGTGGTGATCGTTGTAGCGGATCGAGAGCCGCGCGCGGGCTTCGGCCGGGATCACATTGGTGGCGCGGTTGCCGACTTCGAGATCGGTGATCTCGAGATTCGAGGGCTGGAACCACGCGCTGCCTTCATCGAAGACAAGTGCATCGAGTTCCGCCAGCAAGGCGACAAGGCGCGGGATCGGATTGTCGGCGAGGTGCGGATAGGCGACGTGGCCCTGCGCGCCCTTCGCCGTGAGCCACACATTCACCGAGCCGCGCCGACCGATTTTCACCATGTCGCCCAGCCGGTTCACCGAGGTCGGCTCTCCCACGAGACAGAAATCGGGAAGCGCGCCCACTTCGCGCATGTGGGCGATCAGCGGTAAGGTGCCGTACTTGGCGGGGCCTTCCTCGTCGCCGGTGATGATGAAGCTGATTGTGCCGGCCTCGGCTGAAATCTGCTCCACAGCACAGACCATCGCCGCGATGGCGCCCTTCATATCGACCGCGCCGCGCCCGTAGAGCACTTTGCCGCCGGGTGCGTCGCGCAAGTCCGCCGCGAACGGATCGCTGGACCAGCCCTCGCCCGGAGGCACGACATCGAGGTGTCCGGCAAACGCAAAGTGGCGCGAGCGTGCAGGGCCTTGGCGGATAGCGAAGAGGTTCTCGACCGGACCTTCCGGCGGCTCTCCGGCGAGGAAGCGATGCACCGCGAAGCCCATCGGCGCGAGCATGGCTTCGAGCACATCGAACACGGCGCCGGTGGCCGGGGTGATGCTGGGCGCCTCGATCAGCGCGGCGGTGCGGGCAAGGACATCGGTGGGAACAGCCATGGGGCGGCGTTAGACGAGCAGGAAAGCGGAGGGAAGCGTCTGCAAGGGCGGAGAAGCATGACCAGCGAGGTAATTGCAGGCCGCCGGGCGCACTGGGACAATCAGGGCGGCGCGCAAGGGGAGAGGATCAACGATGCGATCGCGCGCGTTTCACAAGTTCTGGCTGAAGGTGGCGGCTCTGATCATCGGATCGTTCGGGCCGGTGTTCTTTCTCGGCACGATGATCGCGACAGCCGAGCCTGCCCGGCTTACCCTCGACTTGCTCAGTTGGCCGATCGACGGCAGCGTAACCTATGCTGCATCCGACACGCGCTTCCTGTCCGCACTGACGGGCGGGTTCCTGCTGGGTTGGGGCGTGATGATCTGGTGCCTTTCCGCCTGGGTCCATGACGCAGCGCCCGAAGGCGTTCGGCGCGCGGTGGTGACGGGGCTGACGGCGTGGTTCTGCCTCGACAGCGCGGGATCGATCGCCTCGGGCAATGCGCCCAATGCGGTGATCAACGTGCTTGTGCTGTTGTCCGCCGTCGGCCCGCTGTGGTGGCCGGCGCGGGACTAGACCTCAGCCGCAGCATCAAAATGCGGGATCGACCAGCTTTCGTCCGCCGCCGCAGCCCGCCAGGTCTCGAGCCACTCGTGGTCCCAGACCGCATCCATGTAGGCAGCAGCAAAGCCCGGCACAGGCACACCATACTGCCGGAAACGTACCACCACCGGCGCGAAGAAGATGTCCGCTGCGCCAAAGGTGCCGAACAGGAACGGTCCGCCTTGCCCGAACCGCGCACGGGCCTGTGCCCATAGCGTAAGGATTCGCTCGACATCTGCACGAACTGCATCGGTCAGGGGCTTCGCCACCGGCTCCATGCGCAAGTTGAACGGCAGCTCGCTGCGCAGCGTGCCGAAGCTCGAATGCATCTCAGCGACCATTGCGCGGGCCAGCGCCCGGGCATCGTCAGCTTTCGGCCAATAGCGGTCGCGACCGACCTTGTCGGAAAGGTATCCCAGGATGGCGAGGCTGTCCCACACCACTCCGTCGCCGTCCCACAGCACCGGCACTTTGCCCTGCGACGGCGCGAGTTCGGGAATACCGGCTTTCACTGCATCCCAATTCTCGCGGTAGAGCGGAATGACCTGCGTTTCGAACGCAAGGCCGGATTGGCGGGCTGCCAGCCACCCGCGCAGGGACCAGCTGGAATAGGAACGGTTGCCGATGATGAGCTTCATGGGCGAGCAGGCCTAACCCGTCCGCACGGCGGTGTCGAGGCGCGCCGTCAAGGCCGGTCGCAAGGTTAGTTTTTTCAAGGCATGCCCGGCGTGGTCGCGCGGATGGACGGGACAACCGCGCGACAAGGCGCCTTGCGCAAAAGAGCCGTATGACATCGCAGGCCGACCTGACTGCTCCGCGCCTGGTGGCGGCGGGCGGATCCCTTGAGCAGGGATCCGGCCAACGTCCGCTGCCCGTCGTCCAGTTCCTGCGCCTGCGCAAGCAGTTGCCGCCGATGTACCTCATCCTGACGATGAACGCGGGCGCGCTGGCCTACACCCACCATGCTGTCGCGCCGCGCTGGCTGGCTGTCTGGCTGCCGCTTCTGCTGATCGCGGCCTGCGCCGTCCGCGTCGTACAGTGGATGCGTCCCATCGACGAGGGTCGTGTCGACGAAGTCTATGCGCTGCGGATGCTGCGGCGGACCGAAGTCATGGCCGCGCTGCTTTCGCTGCTGTTCGTGTTTTGGGCGCTCGGGCTCGACCACTACGGCCATGGCGACGAGCATGCGCATGTCACCGTTTTCGTGGCGATCACGGTGATGGGCTGCATATTCTGCCTGACCTATCTGCCCCGCGCGGCGCATCTGGTCTGCTTTATCGTGCTCGGGGTGTTCCTCACCTACTGCCTCGCGCGCGGGACGGTGACGATGGGTTCGATGGCGCTCAACATCCTCATGGTGGGCGTGGTGGTGCTCAAGGTGCTGCGGAATTCGTTCGGTTCGTTTGCCGCGCTCGAAGATTCGCAGGCGGCGTTGCACCATGAGCGGACGCAGGCGCAGCACCTTGCCGAAGAGAACGCGCGGCTGGCCCATTCCGATCCGCTGACCGGGCTGCCCAACCGCCGCTATTTCTTCGCCCGGCTCGATGCACTGCTGGCGCGGGGGGACAAGGCCCCGCCCTTCGCCATCGGGGTGATCGATCTCGACCGCTTCAAGCCGATCAACGATGTCCACGGCCATGCGCAGGGTGACCGCCTGCTGCAGGCCATCGGCGAACGGCTACAGGCGGCAAGCGGCCCCGACGCGGTGATCGCGCGGTTGGGCGGGGACGAGTTCGGGCTCATCATCGAAGGTTCGCTGGAAGCCGCCGAAGCAATGGGCGCCTGGCTCTGCGCGCAGGTGCAGGAGCCGGTGCCGCTGGGCGATATCGTGGTTTCGGTCGGCTGTTCGGTCGGCCTTGCTGCCTGGCCCGAGGCGGGCGCCAGCGCGCACGACCTGTTCGATCGCGCCGACTTTGCGCTCTACCATGCCAAGAGGACACGGCGCGGCGGCATCGTGCGGTTTTCATCTGAGCTGGAGCACATCATCCGCTCCGAACAGGCACTCGAAGCGGCGCTGCAAAGCGCGGACCTCAAGCGCGAGCTGGCCATGGTCTACCAGCCGATTGTCCGCACCCGCTCGCTGATGATGGTCGGTGTCGAGGCGCTGGCGCGCTGGGAATCGCCGACCATCGGTGCCGTTCCAGCCGAGCAGCTCTTCGCCACGGCCGAGCGGCTAGGGATGGGGCGCACCGTAACGCTCGCTGCCTTCGAGCGCGTGCTTGCCGACTTCGCCCGCCTGCCGGGTGAGCAGCGCCTCTCGTTCAATCTCGCACCGACCGATATCGCCGATCCCGGCACGGTCGCCGCGCTGATCGAGCGCATTGCGCGCAGCGGGGTCGAGGCCGAGCGGCTGGTGTTCGAGATTACCGAAACCTCGCTCATTGCCGACTACGCAGGCGCACGCGCCGCGCTCGAAAAGCTGCGCGCCTGCGGAGCCAAGATCGCGCTCGACGACTTCGGGACGGGCTACTCCAGCCTCAGCACGCTGCACATGCTGCCGATCGACATCATCAAGATCGACCGCAGCTTTGCCGTGCGACTCGACGATGGCGAGGGGCGCCGGCTGGTCCGCGCGATCTTCAACCTCACCCGTTCGCTGCGGCTGGAATGCGTGTTCGAGGGGATCGAGACCGAAATGCAGCTGATGGAAGCGACCCTGGCGGGCTTCCACTATGCACAGGGCTATTTCATCGATCGCCCGGTGGCGCTGGACGTGCTGCTGGAGCGGCGGACTACCAGAGCTGCCTAGATCGCGGCATCCTCGAGGATGGCGCCGCGCAGCTCTGCAATGCCCATCTTGAGCTCCGACGAGGTGACGTGGACTTGCGGAAAGGCCGCAGTCCGTTTGCGCGCGGCCGCTTCGGTCGCGGCGAGGGTGGCGGCAAGCTCGCTCGCCTTGATCTTGTCCGCCTTGGTGAGGACGACGCGGTAGCCGACCGCCGCCTCGTCGAGCATCTTCATCATGTCCTCGTCGACCGGCTTGATGCCGTGGCGCGCATCGATCAGCAGCAGCGTGCGCTTCAGCACCACCCGCCCGCGCAGGAAATCGCGCACGAGGCGTTTCCACTGCTCGGTGACCTTGGGCGGGGCCTTCGCGAAGCCGTAGCCGGGCATGTCGACGAGCCGTATCTGCAGGGGCGTGCCAACGTCAAAAAAGTTCAATTCCTGAGTGCGCCCCGGCGTGACCGACGTGCGCGCCAGCGAATTGCGGCCCGTCAGCGCATTGAGCAGCGAGGACTTGCCGACGTTGGAGCGCCCGGAGAACGCGATCTCGGGCACGTCCGGATCGGGAATGAACTTGAGCGCGGGCGCGGACTTCAGGAAAGTGATCGGCCCGGCGAACAATCGCCGGGCACGCTCTTCAAGCTCCGCGCGCGCAGCGGCTTCCGCTTCGGTGATCTCCATCAGCGCGTCTTGGGCTTGCGCGGCCCGCCCTTGGGTTCCTGCGCCTTCTGCTCACGCGCCACGACGCGGTCGATATCGAGTTGGTCCTTGCTCGCCTGCGCCTTGAGCTGCGGGTGCTTGCTGTAGAGGTACTTCTGCTGCGCGATGGTGAGCAGGTTCGAGGTGATCCAGTAGATCAGCAGGCCTGCCGCGAAGGGCGCCATCACGAACATCATCATCCACGGCATCAGCGCCATGACCTGCTGCTGCGACGGGTCCATCGCCGCCGGCTGCAGCTTGAACTGCGCCCACATCGTGATGCCGAGGAGGATCGCCAGCACGCCGATGGCAAGGAACGCAGGCGGGTTGAACGGCAGCAGGCCGAACAGGTTGAGCACGTGCAGCGGATCGGGCGCAGAGAGGTCCTTGATCCAGCCGAAGAAGGGCTGGTGCCGCATCTCGATGGTCAGCACGAGCACCTTGTAGAGCGCGAAGAACACTGGGATCTGCAGGAAGATCGGCAGGCAGCCGGCGAGCGGGTTCACACCCTCCGCCTTGTAGAGCGCCATGATCTCCTGCTGCTGCTTCTGCTTGTCGTCCTTGAAGCGTTCCTGGATCACCTTCAGCTTGGGCTGGATCGCGCGCATCGCCGCCATCGAGGCGAACTGGCGCTGCGCCACCGGGAACATGATGCCGCGCACGATCAGCGTGAGCAGGATGATCGCAAGGCCGAAGTTGTGCACCGCGCGGAACAGCGCGTCGAGCAGCCAGAAGATCGGCTTCTCGAACCAGCGGAACCAGCCCCAGTCAATCGAGAGCGAGAGATTGGTTGCGCCCTGCTTCTCGTAGGCTTCGAGGACGTTGTTCTCCTTGGCACCGGCGAACAGGCGCACGGTCTGCGTCGCCGTCTGGCCCGGCGCGACGGTGGCGACCGGGTAGATCAGATCGGCGCGGAAGATATCGGGCGAGACGCTGCGGAAATCACCCTTGGGCTGCACGGCACCATTCGCGGTGTCCGGGATCAGCGCGGAGAGCCAGTAGATATCAGTGAAGCCGATCCAGTTGGCCGCGCCCGCCGGGCTGACGGCGCCGGCGGTCTTTACGTCCGAATAGTTGGTGTCGAACGTCACCGCGCCGTCGAAGGCGGCAATCGGGCCCGAATGGACGTTCCACGTGTCGATGCTGGCGGTGCGATCGGTGCGGTTGACCAGCGCAAACGGCTTCACCGCGACCGGCGCCCCGCCCGCATTGCTGACCGACTGCGTCACCGTGATCATGTAGTTTTCATCGATCGCATAGCGGATCGCGAAAGTCTGGCCGGTGGCATTGCTCCATTTGAGCGTGACCGGTGTCGCGGGCGTCAGCTTGGCGCCGTCGGCCTGCCACATCGTGTCCGGACCAGGCGCGGCGACGCCGTTCTGGCCGAGCCAGCCGACTTGCGCGAAGTGCTGGGCGGGCGTCCCGGCGGGCGAGAACAGGCGCACCGGCGGGCTGTTCTTGTCGAGCGTCTCGCGGTGGCGCGCGAGCGTCAGATCATCGACGAGGCCGCCGAGAAGATTGATCGAGCCCTTGAGGCCCGGCGCATCGACGGGGATGCGGTGACCGGCGGTGAGCGCCTGCGCAAGGTCCTGCTTTTCGAGCGCGACATCCGCCGGGGCCTGCAAACCGCCTTCGCGGTTCGGCTTGGGGGTGGCGGCGGGTGCGGGCACGGCACCCGGCGTGGCGGGCGCTCCGGCAGCAAGCTTGGCAGGCTGCGGATAGTAGTACCGCATGCCGATGTCCCAGCCCACGAGCATGAGGGCCATGAGCACCATCGCCAGGATCACATTGCGCTGATTTTCCACTCTGCCTCGCGTTCGTAAGTCTGGTGTGCCGGTTGATTGTTCAGGGCACCGGATCGTAGCCGTGGCCACCCCAAGGGTGGCAGCGCAATAGCCGCTTCACCGTCAGCCAACCACCCTTAATCGCACCGTGTTTACCGAGCGCCTCGATCGCATATTGCGAACAGGACGGGCTGTAGCGGCAGGACGGCGGCAGCACGGCTGAAGGGCCGATCTGCCACAGCCGGACAATCAGGAACAGCAGCTTGCGGATCACTTGCCACGCCCCCTCGGTTTGCCTTTGAAGCCGGACGTGCGCGGCGGATCGCCCTTGCCCGCAGCAGCCCGCGAGAGCGCGGCTTCGAGTTCCTGCCGGAGCAGGCCGAAATCGCGCTCGATCCCGTTCTCGCGGCCGATCAGCACATGGTCCGCACCGGGAATGCCCCGCGCTGGCAGGATTTCCCGCGCCAGTGCCCGGAGGCGCCGCTTCATGCGGTTGCGGGCAACCGCGTTGCCGATGCGCTTGGTGACGGTGACGCCGAAGCGCCGTGATCCGTCAGGGCGCGCGAGCGGGTTCACCAAAAGCACGAAACCGGGCCTTGCGACCCGGATTCCGTTGTTCGCCGCGAGGAAATCGCTGCGCTTCGCGATTGTTTCCAGCTTGCACCCCATGACGGGCGCAACCGGAGCCTCGGCGATCAGGCCGAGAGCTTCTTGCGGCCGCGGGCGCGGCGGGCGCGGAGCACCTTGCGGCCGCCGACAGTGGCCATGCGGGCGCGGAAGCCGTGGCGGCGGGCACGCACGAGGTTGCTGGGCTGGAAAGTGCGCTTCATCGGTCTGCTCTTTTCGTTCGAATCGGTTTGCCCATGGCCTGCGCAGGACGCGGCCCGGAATCAGGAGCGCGCCGATACGCCGGGATGCCCGTGCAGTCAAGCGCTGCGGCGGCTTCGCGTCCTTCCGCACCACCCCCTTGCCTTGGCGAGGCTGACAGAAAAAAAGGCCCGGTCGTTGCCAACCGGGCCTGAAAGTTTTGGGAGAGGATGCCTGAAAGGCAGCTTTCATATGCAACTATCCCGTCATTTTCGCAAGTGCGAAATGGGGCAGGTTGATTGCACTTTTTGCAATACACTCATTACCATTGCCCATAAATGGCCAGTTTCCGCCGATATTACAGCGCCATGACTCCATGGCATGCAGTCAATGCCGAAATCAGATAGTGCTACTGCTGCGTCGCAACATGCCCCTAGAGGTAGGTCTCGCGCGCTTAATGAGCCAGCAGCAGCGGCACCATCGACTTGTCGAGCAGATCGCGCGAGACCCCGCCGAGCAGCAGTTCGCGCAGGCGGCTCTTGCCGAATACGCCCATCACGATCAGCCCCGCGCCCAGTTCGTGGGCCTTGTCGGCGATCGTCGTGGCAATCGCGCCATGTTTGGCGACTTCATGCACCTCGGCATGGATATCGTGGCGCGAGAGGTAGCAGGCGGCATCGCGTGCCGGGAAGCTGTCCTCCTTTTCGCGCACCATCAGGATGTGGACCGAGCTTGCCAGCGCGAGCAGCGGCAGCGCGGCACGCATGGCGGCCGCCGCTTCATGTCCGCCGTCCCACGCCAGCAGGACCGGCTTGTCGAACACCACGAAGGGCACCCCGCGCGGCAGCGCAAGCACAGGGCAGTGCGAGCCGAGCGCGACTTCCTCCAGCGCCGGATCATCGAGACTGGCGACGAAGACGTCGGTGAAGCGTGCCGCAGCCGCCACACCTTCGACCCGACCCTGATCGGTCAGCACGACATCGAACGGAACGTCCTCGTTGGCGAGGCGTGCGTCGAGATCCTTGGCGAGTTGCTCATCCGCCGCACGCACTTCGTTGATCACCTGGGCAGACAGTGCCGCACCGCCGAACGGCTCCCACAGCGCCATCTGCGCGAAGGGAGTCGCGATCTGGAACGAGACATGGCCCCGCATTGCCCGCGCCAGCGCGAGCGCGGTTTCGACACGGTCATCGAGGGTATCGGCAGTATCGGCCGGGCAAAGAATCGAGCGCATCTGGTTCCTCCGCAAAACAGGCTGGCAGAGCTTCATTACACCCGTTTCGGACCGAGCCCCAATGATCCAGATCAACTAACTACCTGCCCTTGCGCTCGCCGTGCCGACCGCTATGCCGCCGAGGCACAGGAACACGGAGCGGACAGCATGGCGGAGCGGGCATTTTCGGCAGTGATCTTCGATTTCGGCGGGGTCATCACCTCCTCCCCGTTCGAGGCATTCAACCGGCTGGAAGCAGAGCGCGGGTTGCCGCAGGACTTCGTCCGCCGCGTCAATGCGACCAACCCTGACGACAATGCCTGGGCCCGATTCGAACGCGCGGAAATCGGCGCTGCGGAGTTCGACGCGCTGTTCGCCGCCGAAGCCAAGGCGCAAGGGCATGAACTGACAGGGGCGGACGTGCTTGCCGTGCTTGCAGGAACGGTGCGCCCCGCGATGGTCCGCGCGCTCGACCAGCTGAAGGGCGCCGGCTACCGCATCGCCTGCATCACCAACAATGTGCCCACGGGGCCCCAAGGACTTCTGGGCGCAGGGCTTGCCCGCAGCGAGGATCGCAGCGATGCGCTGGAGCAGATCTTCGCCCGCTTCGAGCACGTGATCGAAAGCAGCAAGGCCGGCGTGCGCAAACCCGATCCGCGCATATATCTTATGATGTGCGAGAAACTCGGGCTGGAACCGGCGGCCTGCATCTACCTCGACGACCTTGGCGTGAACTGCAAGCCGGCCGCACAGCTCGGCATGCACGCGATCAAGGTGACCAGCGGTGAACAGGCGCTTGCCGATCTTTCCTCGCGGCTGGGGATTGCGCTTGGTTGAGCTGCTGCATTACAGCGTCGGTCCAAGGCCTTACAGCTGCGTGCACTGACAGGATGTAACCCCTCACCGGCCTCGCACGAACAACGGGGCAGGTGAAAATGAAGCCGGGCGCAGGGCCCACGCCGCGCTCGGGATAGCAGTCGCCGACCAGATTTGCGACATACAGATTGATGAGAAGCGGTCACGCGTTCTAATGCCTCCCGCTGCCAGAGGGACTGAAATTCGTATGCCGAAGAAACTCTACCCCGATGCCGCCAGCGCCCTTGACGGGCTATTGCGCGATGGTCTGCTCGTCGCCTGCGGGGGCTTCGGCCTGTGCGGCATTCCGGAACGCCTGCTCGATGCGGTGCGCGACAGCGGGGTGAAAGACCTCACGTTCGCCAGCAACAATGCCGGGATCGACAACGAAGGCATCGGCAAGCTGCTGCGCACGCGGCAGGTGAAGAAGATGATCGCCAGCTACGTGGGCGAGAACAAGGAATTCGAACGCCAGTACCTCTCCGGCGAGCTTGAAGTGGAGTTTTGCCCGCAAGGAACCCTCGCCGAGCGCATGCGCGCGGGCGGTGCGGGCATTCCGGGCTTCTATACCAAGACCGGCGTCGGCACGCTGGTGGCCGAAGGCAAGGAAAGCAAGGTCTTCAATGGCCAGGAGTACATCCTCGAGCAGGGCATCTTCGCCGATCTCGCGCTGGTCAAGGCATGGAAGGCGGATGAGACGGGCAACGTCGTGTTCCGCAAGACCGCGCGCAATTTCAACGTCCCGGCGGCGACCTGCGGCAAGGTCTGCGTGGTTGAAGTCGAAGAAATCGTGCCCATAGGCGCGCTTGATCCCGATGCGATCCACCTGCCGGGCGTCTACGTCCAGCGCATGATCGTGGGCGCGCCCTACGACAAGAAGATCGAATTCCGCACCACTCGCAGCACGGATCTGGGCTGATGACCAAGCATGATGGACTGACGGCGGGCTGGACCCGTGACCAGATGGCCGCCCGCGCCGCGCGCGAGCTGCAGGACGGCTTCTACGTGAACCTCGGCATCGGCATCCCGACGCTGGTGGCGAACCATATCCCCGAGGGCATGACCGTCACGCTGCAGAGCGAGAACGGCATGCTGGGCATCGGGCCCTTCCCGCTCGAGAACGAAGTCGATCCCGACCTCATCAACGCGGGCAAGCAGACGATCAGCGAGCTGCCGCACTCGGCCTATTTCGACAGCGCGCAGAGCTTCGCGATGATCCGCGGCGGGCACATCGATCTCACCGTGCTCGGCGCGATGGAAGTGGCCGAGAATGGCGACATCGCCAACTGGATGGTGCCCGGCAAGATGATCAAGGGCATGGGCGGGGCGATGGACCTCGTCGCCGGCGTCAAGAGGATCATTGTCGTCATGGAGCACTGCGCCAAGGACGGCAGCCCCAAGTTCATCCCCGCCTGCACCCTGCCGCTGACGGGCAAGGACGTGGTCGACATGGTGATCACCGATCTCGCCGTGTTTGCGCGGCCCGATCACGCCTCGCCGTTCAAGCTGGTCGAACTGGCGCCCGGCGTGAGCGCCGAGGACCTGCGCGCGAAGACCACCGCGCATTACGTGGAGTAGCAGACTGTGGCCTATACCCTCATCACCGCGAACCGGAACTATTCGAGCTGGTCGCTGCGCCCCTGGGTGCTGATGAGGGCGCTGGACATTCCCTTCACGGACAGGATCGAGCCCTTCACCAAGCCGGTGAACTACGACGAGTTCCGCGCGTTCTCGCCGACGGGGCAAGTGCCGGTGCTGCTCGACGGCGAGACGACGGTGTGGGACTCGCTTGGCATCGCGCTCTATCTCGCGGATCGGCATCAGGGCGTCTGGCCTACCGATCCCGCCGCCCGAGCCTTCACGCAGTGTGCGGTGACCGAGATGCATGGCGGCTTCTCGGCGCTGCGCAATGATTGTCCGATGAATGTCGGCGTCCGTGTCAAGCCGCGCCCGATGCGCGAAGCGCTCGTGAAGGACGTCGCCCGCGTGCGCGAGATCTTCGAGCAGGGCCTATCGCGCTTCGGCGGGCCATGGCTGGCGGGTGAGCGCTTTACGGTGCTCGATGCCTTCTATGCACCGGTTGCTTTCCGCATCCGCACCTACGGGCTGGATGTAGGGGCCGGACAGGCCTGGGTCGACCACGTGATCGCACATCCCGCCATGCAGGAATGGGAAGCGGCCGCGCTGGCGGAAGACTGGCGCGAGGCGAGCCACGAGGAAGAACTCGCGGCAACCGGCGTGCTTATCGCGGATTACCGGACGGCTTAGCCCCGTTCCTTCTCGCGTGCGTTAAGATCGGCCCATAGCCCCTCGGTGCCCGCCTCGACTGCCTTGTTCACGTATTGCGAGGCGGCAAGCCAGCCCTTGAACGGACGCAGCGTGGCGACGCAGCCGAGGACGAGAATCGGCACCGAGGTGAAGACGTGCACCCACCACGGGGGATCGAAGCGCACCTGCGCGTAGACCACCACGAAGACGAGCGGGAATGCGGTGATGCACAACGCGAAAAAGGCCGGGCCATCGTCCGTCTGCGCGTAGCTGAAATCGAGGCCGCAATGTTCGCAGGTCTTGGCGAGCTTGAGCCAGCCGGCGAACATGTGACCTTCGCCGCAGCGCGGGCATTTGCCGTGCCAGCCGCAGCGGAGGATCCATGCGAGCTTCGGGTTGGATATCAGCGCCATAAGGGGGGCGTTAGACCTCGACGCCCCCTTCAGCAACCGGTTAGTGGCGGGTTAGTGATCCGCAGCCGCGGCCATTTGCGGCGCGCCCGCCGGGGGCGCCTTGCCGGCCTTGACGAAGAACAGCACCGGGATCGAGGCCCAGCACAGCAGGCCCATCATGTAGAAATCGTTGAGGTAGCCGATCATCGCCGCCTGCTTGTTGACCATACCGTCGACCACCCGCATCCCCGCTTCGGATACGCCGCCAAATGCCGTGATCCGGTCAAGATCGAAGGGCACGCTCATCCTCGTGATCCGCGCGCCCATCTCCGCGTGGTTCACCTGGATGTTGCGCGCGAGCATGAAGGTGCAGACGGCAATGCCGATCGAAGCCCCGATCGAGCGCATCAGGTTGTTGAGCCCCGCCGCATCGGTGCGCATCTCCGGCGGCAGGGTTGCAAACGCGATCAGGTTTATCGGCATGATCGTGAAGGCGATGCCCACGCCCTGGATAAGGCCGGTGATGAAGATCGGCGCCATCGGCATATCGGGCGACCAGCCGGACATCAGCCAGAGCGACCAGCCCGAGAGCCCCATCCCGATAGTCAGTGCGACGCGCGGGTCCATCCTGGTGATCCAGCGGCCCAGCAGGGTGATCGTGACCAGCAGACCCACGCCGCGCGGCGCCAGCAGCCAGCCGGCATCGACCGCGGGATAGCCGTAGATTCCCTGCAATAGCCCCGGCAGGAGCGCCAGCACGGCCATCATTACGCAGCCGATCAGGAACATGAAGATCAGGCTGGCGACGAAATTGGTGTCCGCAAACATGCGCCCCGGAAACAGCGGCTTCTCGGCGGTGACGAGGTGGACCAGCGCCATCCAGCCGCTGCAAGCCCAGATGACGGCATAGGTCACGACCTCGGCGCTGCCGAACCAGTCCTGCGAGGGGCCGCGATCAAGCATCAGCTGGAACGAAGCGAGTGCAAGCGCGACGAGCAGCCAGCCGGTGAGGTCAATCGGCCGCCGGATCGCGGGCTGGCGCGGCAGCAGCCACCACAGCACGCAGCCTGCCGCAATGCCGATGGGCACGTTGATGAAGAAAACCCAGCGCCACGAATAGCTCTCTGTGATGTAGCCGCCGAGCAGCGGCCCGGCGATGGGGCCGAGCATCACGCCTTGCGTGAACAGCGCCATCATCTTGGGCCGCTCCTCCGCCGTGCTGGCGTTGAGCATCACCGTCTGCGCGAAGGGCGACAGGAACGCGCCGCCGACACCCTGGATGATGCGGAACGCCACCATCTGCCCAAGATTCTGCGCGAGCCCGCAGAGGATCGAAGCCACAGTGAACGCGACGACCGACAGCGTGAACACGACGCGGATGCCGAAACGGTCGACCAGCCAGCCGCCCAGCGGCAGCGCAACGGCCGAGGCGAGAACGTAGCTCGTCAGCACCCAGCTGATCGTCTCCTGCGTCGCCGAAAGCGAGGCTTCCATATGCGGCAGCGCGACGTTGGCGATGGTGGTATCGAGCACCTGCATCACCATCGCCGCCATCACCGAGGTGAACAGCAACGGCCGGTGCTTGACCACCCACGCAGGTTGCTGCGCGCTACTTGTCCCCGACATGGACCGTGACGTTCGCGCTGAGGCCGGCGATCAGCGGGCGATCCCCGCTGGAGCTGTCGATGGCGATGCGCACCGGCACGCGCTGTGTCACCTTGACCCAGTTGCCGGTGGCGTTCTGCGCCGGGAGCACCGAGAATTCGGAGCCAGTCCCCGCACCGATGCTGTCGACATGGCCCTTGAGCTTGAGGCCGGGATAGGCATCGAGCTTCACTTCGGCGGGCTGGCCGGGGCGCATGTGTGCAAGATCGGTTTCCTTGAAATTCGCCTCCACCCGCGCACCGCCTTCGCGGACGATCGAGAGCATCGGTACGCCGGTGAACACCATCTGGCCGATCTGCAGACGCGAAACTTGTGTCACGCGGCCCGAGACCGGCGCGCGGACCACCGTGCGGGCAAGGTCGACCGCCGCCTTGGCGCGGGTGGCCTGCGCGGCAGCGACTTGCGGGTTGAGGCCGGGCACCTGCGCGCCGGTCGCGAGCTGGGCGCGCGCCTTCTCGACTTCGGCACGGATCGAGCCGAGCCGGTCGCGCGCGACGGCGACAGCATGCTGCGCCTCGTCGATCCGCGCGCGGGTATTGAATCCGCGGTCGAGCAGCGCCTTTTCGCGGGCGTATTGCGATTCAGCGAGCGCCAGATCGTCGCGCGCGGCGGCAAGATCGGCAGCATTGGCGCCGACATCGGCCTCAAGCGCGGTCATGTGGGCCTGCGCCCCGGCGATCTGGGCATCGGCCTGACGGATCGCCACTTCATAGCTGGTGGGATCGATCCGGAACAGCACATCGCCGGCCTTGACCTGCTGGTTCTCGCGCACTTTCACATCGACGACCAAGCCGGTCACTTCGCCCGCGATCGAGACGATGTCCTGCTTCACATAGGCGTTGTCGGTAGAGACTTCGCCGGGCTGGCCGAACCACCAGTAAAGCGCGCCGCCGACGATCAGCGCGGGGATGACGAGCATTCCGACCAGCCGGAGACGCTTGGTGCGGGTTGCCTTGCGGCGTTCGGCAGCGGAGGTTTCTGCCGCTGCAGCGGGCTTGAAGGGATCGGCTTCAGCCATGGGCGAGCGCTCCTTCGGTCACGGGCTTTTCGGGCGCGCTGTCCTCCAGCAGATTGGCGCGCACGCGTTCGAGCAAGGTGAGCAGCAACTCGCGCTCGGCGGGCGCAAAGCCCTGCTGCGCTTCCTCGAACACCTCGGTGGCGCAGACGAACAACTCATCGAGCAACGGCGTCGCCGCATCGGTCAGGAACAAGCGCCAGGCGCGGCGGTCGTTGGGATCGGCGCGGCGCACGACCATGCCGGACTTCTCCAGCCGATCTATCATGCGCCCCGCCGTGATTGCTTCGACTTCAAGCCACTGCGCCAGCGCGCCCTGATTTATGCCGGGCGTGCGGCGCAGCGCGGCAAGCATGCGCCACTGCGGGCCGGTCACGCCGAAGCGGCGGCTGACGACGTCGAAGCGCTTGCGCAGCAGGCGGCTCACATCCGAGGTCAAAAAGGCAATATTATTCTGCATAAGCGCACATATAATAATCATGCTTATTATCGTCAAGCTTGCCTAAATGGACAGCTGGCCCTTTTGTTCCCTTCGACAAGCGAAAATGTCCCCGCTAAACCCCCCGAGTAAAAGGGGATCATGAATGGGCGAAAGGGTGCTGGAAAGCGGTCCGGGCGGCCGGAAGGCGAGCCTGTCGTCGCGGCTGGTCAAGCGCGCGCTGCTCGGGTTTTACCGGATGCAAGGCTGGAAAGCGGTTGGCACGCCGCCACCCGGTGGGCGCTATGTCATCATCGCCGCACCGCACACCTCGAACTGGGACTTCGTCTACTTCCTCGGCCTCGTCAACGAACTGGGCCTCGATGCGCATTTCATGGCCAAGGACAGCTTGTTTCGCTGGCCGATGGGCGGCTTCATGCGCGACATGGGCGGCATCTCCATCGACCGGTCTGCCCGGCACAACGTGGTCGATGCAATGATCGCCGAGTTCGCTCGGCGTGACCGTTTCGCCCTCACCATCGCACCCGAAGGCACGCGCAGCGCGGTCAACCAGTGGCGGACGGGGTTCTATCACATTGCCCTTGGAGCCGGGGTTCCCATGGTCGTCGGCTTGATGGACTATGGCCGCAAGGTGGGTGGACTTGGCCCCGCGATCATGCCGACAGGAGATTACAAGGCGGATATGCAGCAGGTGGTAGAAATCTATCAGAGCGTGACGCCGAAACACCCGGAACGCGGCATCAAGGACTTTGCGGGGATGTTCAATGCTTGAGGGCCTGCTGATCAATGCGCTTGCACTCGCCGTGCTGATGGCGCTGCTGGCGCGTACCGCGGCAAAGATCGGCGATGTCAGTTTCATCGATGCCGTATGGGGCGCGGCCATGGCGGTGCTGGCAGCATCTGCGTGGGTGCAGGCGGCGGAGAAAGGCCCGCGCGCAACGCTGATCGCAGCGATGGCCGTGATCTGGGGCGCCCGCCTCGGCTGGCATCTCTACACCCGCTGGCGCGCGCACGGCGAGGACGTGCGCTACGCCCGCATGCTCGGCAAGGCGCGCAAGGCCGGCAAGTATGGCCGGGCGGCGGCACAGGTCTTCGCGGTGCAGGCGGTACTGCTCTATGTGACGTGCCTGCCCGCGCAGCTCGGCGTGCTGGCGGCGGACAACGACGCCATCGGCCCGCTCGCGATGGCAGGGGCCGCGCTGTGGCTGATCGGCTTCGCGTTCGAGACCATTGGCGATGCCCAGCTCACCCGCTTCCGCGCCGACCCCGCCAACAAGGGCCGTGTGCTCGATACCGGGCTGTGGCGCTACACCCGCCATCCCAACTATTTCGGCGATACTTGCGTGTGGTGGGGCATCTGGCTGGCGGCGAGCGAGGCCGGCCTGCCGGTGGCGCTCGCCTCGCTGGCAGGGCCGGTGTTCCTGACCTTCACGCTCACCCGCTGGTCCGGCAAGCCGCTGCTCGAGAAAGGCCTCGTGCAGCGGCGGCCGGACTACGCCGCCTATGTCGAGCGGACCTCGGGCTTCATTCCATGGCCGCCGAAACGCTAGAGGCTGCGGTCATTTGCGGGCGTCGATGGTCCGCACGTCGCGCGGCACGTCGACCACGGTCTTGCTGCGGAACAGACCTTCGAACGCGTCAATATCGGTCGGCCCGGTCACCGTATCGCGCCCGGCCTTGAACACGGTAAAACCGTCGCCGCCGAGCGCAAGGAAGCCGTTCACCGTCACGCGGTAGCTCGCGGCGGGATCGAGGGGCTTTCCGTTCAGCGTGATCGCGGTGACCCGGCTGCCCTCCGGCTGGCGGCGATCATAGCGGAAGACAAACCCCGCCGAGGGCGCCAGCACCTGCTCCGGTCCGATCGCATCAAACCCCTGCTCCAGCACCGCCTTGATCTCGGCCCCGGTCAGCGTTTCGGTCACCAACGCATTACCGAAAGGCTGGACGAGGTAGATGTCGCCGAAGGTGACCGTTCCGTCCGCGGCCGGAACGAGCGCAGCGCGTACGCCATAGGGGTTCATGAAGGCGATCTGCGCTCCCGCGCTGCGGGTGGCCGCCAGCTGCGCATCGGCAATCAGGTGCGCGAGCGGCCCGCCGGTGCTGCCCGCAGGCGCCTCGCCGCGATCCGCCGGGCCGGAGAGCTTGCCGACCGGACGCGTCGCGGAGGACTTCGCCGCATCGACATAGCGCTGGACATAGGCGGCGATGTCAGCACGCGGGGCATAGGCAGGCACCAGCTGCGAGAGCGCGACCGGCCCCTTGGCCGAGTTGAACGGCTGCGACTGCACGATCAGGTTGCGCGCGCTCCGGGCGGTGACGCGGTGCGCGACGGGATCGATCGTGAGCGTGATCTCGCTCAGCTCCTTGCCATAGAGCCCTGCGCTGGTGAGCAGCACCTTGCGCGCCGGATCGCTGGTCGGCAGCTCGCAGATATAGTCGGCATGGGTATGGCCCGAGACCACGACATCGACCTCGGGCGACATCCGCGCGAGGATCGGCTGGATATCTCCAGCAAAGCCATTGCAGCCGTTGGGATCAGGCGCGCCCGTCTGCTTGCCGCCCTGATGGATCAGCACGACAATCGCATCCGCGCCCTGGGCCTTGAGCTTGAGCACCTCGGCATTGATCGTGTCTGCTTCGTCCTCGAAGGTGACGTCGGCAATGCCCGCCGGATTGACCAGCATCGGCGTGCCCCTGAGCGTGAGGCCGATCACCCCGACCTTCACTTGCGACGCACCGGTTCCGAAGGTGCGGATCGCACTCGCCGGGAACAGCGGCGCGCCGGATGCGGTCAATGTGCTGGCGGCGAGATAGTGGTAACGTGCTCCGGCAAAGCGTTCGAGCTGACATGGCTCGCGCACCGTCAGCTTCTCGCAGCCGCCTGCCTGCATCCGCAGCAGTTCCTTCGTGCCGCGGTCAAACTCGTGGTTGCCGACCGCCGCGTAATCGAGGCCGATGCGGCTGAGCGTTTCGACCGACGGCTCATCAAGAAACAGCGACGAGGCCAGCGGCGAGGCGCTGATGAGATCGCCCGCAGCGACAGTGAGCGAGTAGGGATGCTTCATGCGCAGCGTATCGAGCGCGCTGGCAAGCCAGGCCGCACCGCCTGCGGGGACTTGTGCGGTACCGCCTTGCCCATCGGGCATGCCCACGCTCTGGCGCGGGGGTTCAAGATTGCCATGGAAATCGTTGAACGCCAGCACTGCAACTTCCACGGGAACGGCCGGTGGCGGCGTCGAAACCAGGGCGCCCCCTGCCTGCGGTGCGGCACAGCCCGAAAGCAGCCCGGTAAACGCCAGCGCACCCGCTGCCAGCATACCGGCGCGGCGTGTATTGCCCATAAACGTCATCGACCCATCTCCTGCTGTCGGCATCACCGCCGATCCGGACTCGATCAATTACCTGTAACGCAATTGAATCCGTCTCGGGCAATGCCTAGTATGGGCAGTAGGCCTCCCCGGCGACAGGATCATAACATGCCCCGCGCGCAGTCCGATATCGAAGCCGGTCAGGAGCGTCTGGTCGAACTGGCCTGCGCCCTGATCGAGGAGCGCGGCGGGCAGGCGCTGAACATGCAGGAAATCGCGCTGCGGGCAGGCATCTCTCCGGCTCAGGTCTTCCGCTATTTCGAAAGCCGCGAGGCGCTGCTCGAAGCCGTCGCGGAATACTGGTTCCGCCCCAAGGTCGCGATCATGGAGGAAGTGGTCGCCAGCGAGCTGCCGCCCCGCCGCAAGATGTACGAGTTCTTCGCGCGCCGCTTCGTGATGATGCGCGATGCCTACCGTGCCGATCCGGTCGCACACGAGATGTATGTCGAACTGGGCAACGAATACTTCGAACAGGTCCGCAGCTACGTCGATCTGGCCGATCACTACCTCAGCATGATCATCGCCGAAGCAATGGGCGAAGGGTTCTTCCCTGGGCTCGAGATCGACATGACGCTGAGCCTGATCAACCAGATGGTCTCGCCCTACTGCAACATCGGCGTGATGGGCATGCTGATGGACCGCCTGTCCGAAGAGAAGCTTGCCCGGATCATCGATGCGGTGTTCGACGGCCTTTCCGCGCAGGACCGCGGGGCCATGGGCGTCAGCGGGCTGCGCGCCGCCTAGGCCACGCACCAGTCGCCGCGCCGGCCTTGCCAGTGTTCGGCGAGGCCTTCGCGTTCCAGCACTGCACCCAGACTGCGCCCGCCGCGCAACACCACGCGCAGTGCGCGCCCATAGCGGTCGGTCTCGCGCCCCTCGACCACCAAGGTGAACGAGCCGGCATTGAGCAAGTCGGTCAGCCGCAGTGTCGCTGCCTGTGCCAGACGGGCCTCATAGGCGCAGGAAGGATGGTCGAGCTCCGGCGCATTTATGTCGGCAATGCGGATCTTCAGGCCGCGATACCAGAACGTATCGCCGTCGACGACGCAAGTGACGCGCACGGGTCCCTCGCATGGCGCAAACCTGGCCGTTTCCGTGTCAGCCGCGGCGATTGGACGCGGCTCGGCGAGAATGGCGCGACCGGACAAAGCGGCGGCAAGCAGGACGGTGAGACCGGCAGTTTGCCGGATGACAGCTGCATTCTTCATGCCGCCGCGATGACATGTTTTCTTGCTTTGTTCTATATAAAATTATTATAGTACAGTAACTTAGGGTTCATTCGTAAAGCTGGGCGGCGGCAAGATTGCGGGGCCGACTGAGAAATCGCGGCAAAAGACCACAGCAAAGCGAAAAACAGTAATTCGAAAACAGCATCGGTCGATTGGCGATATCTTGACCAGAATTGCGGATTTCTACTGGCGCTCGGTTTCGCTGCAGCAGGTGTTTTCAGATCATGCCGGACTTCTTCTTCGATCTGCGTTGGCGCATCATTATCGGCCTTGGGGTGATGAGCTTGAGTTCACTGGGTCTCGCCATGATCGGCAAGAGCGCGTCCGTCAGCTATCAGGGGCCGAGCGCCGAAGAGCGCGAAGAGGCCCGCAAGGCCGTGCAAGAGTACGAGGCCGAGCGCGAAATTCGAAAGGCCCGGCGGACCGAAGGCTATGACCCCTCCGATCCGTCCGTCGTCCGCGATGGCTATCAGGACGAATACAACCGCGGGTCCTACAGCGATTCGCAACCCTGACAAGGCAGGCCGCGCCCCGGCGCCTAGCGCGTCGGGACCGGCACCTCGCCGCTGTAGTCATAGAAGCCGCGGCCCGACTTGCGGCCGAGCCAGCCTGCCTCGACATACTTCTGCAGCAGCGGTGCGGGGCGGTACTTCGGGTCACCCGTCGAGGCGAGGTAGATCTTCATGATCTCGAGCAGGGTGTCGAGCCCGATGAAGTCCGCGAGTTCGAGCGGGCCCATCGGGTGGTTGAGGCCCAGCTTCACGCCCTTGTCGATATCCTGGATCGAGCCGGTGCCCGAGCCGAGCACGAAAGCCGCCTCGTTGATAAACGGCACGAAAATGCGGTTGACGATGAAGCCTGGCTCGTCCTGCGACAGCACGATTTCCTTGCCGATATCGCTCACGAAACCGCGCACCGCTTCGATGGTCTGCACCGAGGTGGCAAGGCCGGGGATCACCTCGACCAGCTTCATCAGCGGCACGGGATTGAAGAAGTGGATGCCGATGAAGCGCTCCGGATCGGGCGAGGAGACGGCCATGCGGGTGATCGGGATCGAGGAGGTGTTGGTCGCCATGATCGCGGCGGCGCCAAGGTGCTTGCCGGCGGCTTCGAAGATCCTGTGCTTGATATCCTCGCGCTCGGTCGCGGCCTCGATCACGAGATCGGCCTCGCCGAGGCGGGCGTAATCGCCGACGGCGGTGATGCGCGAAACCGTCGCGACGGCGTCTTCAGCCGCGATCTTGCCGCGCTCGGCCAGCTTCATCAGGCCCTTCTCGATCTTGGCGCGGGCAGCTTCGGCGACGGCCAGCGAGATATCCGAAAGCAGCACGGACTTGCCCGAAGCGGCCGCGACCTGGGCGATGCCCGAACCCATCTGCCCGGCCCCGATGACTGCGATTGTCTGCATGTGAACTATCCCGCCTGATTGCACGTTTGCGGGCTGCCTAGTGGGGAATGGCGCCCATGGAAAGCTGCCAATTTGAGGGGGCAATCAGCGCGAGGCGCCCGGCACCCAGAGCGGATCGTTGCCCGCATTGATCGCGCGCGCGAGCACGAAGAAATAGTCCGACAACCGGTTGAGATAGGCCAGCGCTGCCGGGTTTACCGGCTCGCTCGCGGCCAGCGCAGTCGCGGCGCGCTCGGCGCGGCGGGTGATCGCGCGGGCCAAGTGGACGCGCGCGGCGCCTTCGCTGCCGCCGGGAAGGATGAAGCTCGTCAGCGGCGGCAGCGACGCATTGAGCGCGTCGATCTCGGCCTCGAGCCGGTCGGGCTGGGCAGCGACAACACGCAGCACCATTTCGGACGGGGTGAAATCCGCTCCGCCAATCTCGCCGAGCGGAGTCGCCAGATCAGCGCCCAGATCGAACAGATCGTTCTGGATCCGGCGCAGCGCGGTGGCGCGATCAGCCTCCAGCGCCAGCGCAGCGAATCCGACCGCCGAGTTCAGTTCATCGACTTCGCCGATCGCCTCGAGGCGCAGGTCATGCTTGGCGCGGCGCGAGCCATCGACGAGGCCCGTCGTGCCGTCATCGCCGGTGCGCGTGTAGATCTTGTTGAGCTTGACCACGCTGGAGGAACAGTCAGCGGCCGCCGTGGGTGAACAACAGCAGAATGGCGACAACCGCGACCGCGAGGCCCTGATACTTGATGCGGTTGAACATCATCTTGTTCTGCAGCAGCTGCATCTCGGTCGCACGCGTGCCATCGCCTTCCAGCTCGGCCTTGGTGCTGTTGAGGAAGGCGCCGATGCCGCGCAGCAGCGACCATACTGTAAGCCCCATCAGGATGAGGATCACGGGGACGAGGAAAAGTGTCATGGCAAGAGGTCTAAGCCCTCATGCAGCGAAATGCCACTGTCAAAGCGGGTAGCACGCAAAGCGGCTGCGAGCGCTGTCCCGTCCTCCCCGGCGCGGCGGCGATCCGCAAGCGACGGCGCATCACGGCGCTTGGCGAGCTTGCGGCCATCGGGGCCGGTCAGCAGGGGGTGATGATGCCAGCGCGGCTCGGGCAGGCCGAGCAGGACTTGCAGCAGGCGGTGGATATGCGTGGCGGCAAAGAGATCCGCCCCGCGGGTCACGACCGTCACACCGTCCTCGGCATCATCAAGCGTGGCAGCGAGGTGGTAGCTCGCTGGCGCGTCGCGGCGCCAGATCACCACGTCGCCAAACATGGCAGGGCGCGCGCTTTGCGGTCCGCGCAGTTCATCGAACCATGTGAGCGGCCCTGCCAATTCCGCCGCCTGCTCGACATCGAGGCGCCAGACCGGATCAGAAGAGCCGAGCGGCGGGTTGCGCAGACAGGTGCCGGGATAGATCGGGCCATCCGGCCCCTGCAGCGTGGCCGCCGCAGCCACTTCGGCACGGGTGCAGCGGCAGGGATAGATGAGCCCCATCGCGCGCAGGTTCTGCGCGGCTTCACGGTAGCGCTCGATGCGGGTGGACTGCGCGGGCACTTCCTCGAAAGTGAGACCCAACCAGTTCAGGTCTTCGCGGAATTCATCGGCCAGTTCAGGCCGGCTGCGGACGCCGTCGATATCCTCGATGCGCAGCAGAAAGCGGCCGCCGTCTCGCAGCGCACGATCGTGCGCGGCAATCGCGGCATAGGCGTGGCCCAGATGCAGCGATCCGTTGGGGCTGGGCGCAAATCGGGTGACGGTGGGCGCGGACATGGCCTCGGTTCATAGCCATGTGCCGGGAAAACAAAAACGGCTGCCTTAAAGGGTAAGGCAGCCGTTTTCTTTGGGAAGCCCGCGAAGCGGGTTGGCGTTCACCGGGCCGGCTCAGACGAGCGTGGCACCGAAGAACATGCTGCTGATGCCAGCAGCCAGAACGAGCGAGACGATCGCCGAAGTGTAGTTACGCATAATGTCCTCCTGTTTTGGGCACTTTCAGGGGACTCTCCCATTCCAGAGGCGCCGGCAGGGTGGTGGATTGCGCAGAGCGTTTGGAACGAGGGTGCAAATAGGCGTTCCCGCTCGTGCTGCAAGTGCGAACAAGGCAATAACAGTTGCATTTCACGCAATTGGTTTTGTTTTGAGACTGAATTACTGAAAAACAAGGATTTTTTCGATTCATGCCCTTTGGTGAAGCACAAATGTTTCAATGACAGAATAACTTCTAAACCAGATGCGCGTCGCGCAACCGTAACATTAGCCTTTTTTCGCGCGTCGCTGGACAGGGGGAACGCACAACATTATCCGCCTGCCATGAGCATTCAGCCTTCAGAATCGATCCTGATCGTCGACTTCGGCAGCCAGGTTACCCAGCTGATCGCGCGGCGCGTGCGCGAGGCGGGGGTCTACTCCGAAATCGCCCCCTTCACGCAGGCCGAAGCCGCATTCCACCGGATGAAGCCCAAGGGCATCATCCTGTCGGGCTCCCCGGCCAGCGTGCCCGCCGAAGGCAGCCCCCGCGCACCGCAGGTGCTGTTCGACAGCGGCCTGCCGATCCTTGGCATCTGCTATGGCCAGCAGGTGATGAGCCAGCAGCTCGGCGGCGAGGTCCAGCCGGGCGATTCGGGCGAGTTTGGCCGTGCCTTCCTGACGGTCACCGAGCCCTGCGCTCTGTTCGACGGCCTTTGGCAGCCGGGCGAACGCCATCAGGTGTGGATGAGCCACGGCGACAAGGTGACCCAGTTTGCGCCGGGCTTTCGCATTGTTGCCGTGTCCGATGGCGCCCCGTTTGCGGTGATCGCCAATGACGAGAAGCGCTACTACGGCACCCAGTTCCACCCCGAAGTGGTCCACACGCCCGATGGCGGCAAGCTGATCGCCAACTTCGTGCGCCATGTCTGCGGCTGCACCGGCGAATGGACCATGGCGGAATTCCGCAAGACCAAGATTGCCGAGATCCGCGAACAGGTCGGCGATGCCCGCGTGATCTGCGGCCTTTCCGGCGGCGTCGATTCCGCCGTCGCCGCCGTGCTGATCCACGAGGCGATCGGCGACCAGCTGACCTGCGTCTTCGTCGATCACGGTCTGATGCGCATGGGCGAGGCCGAGCAGGTCGTCAGCCTGTTCCGCGGCCACTACAACATCCCGCTGGTCCACAAGGACGTCTCGGCGCTGTTCCTCGGCGGCCTCGCCGGGGTGACCGACCCCGAAGCCAAGCGCAAATTCATCGGCAAGACGTTCATCGACGTGTTCGAGGCCGAGGCCAAGCAGGTCGGCGGCGCGGACTTCCTCGCACAGGGCACGCTCTATCCGGACGTTATCGAGAGTGTCTCGTTCACCGGTGGCCCTTCGGTGACGATCAAGAGCCACCACAACGTCGGCGGCCTGCCCGAGCGGATGAACATGAAGCTCGTCGAACCCTTGCGCGAGCTGTTCAAGGACGAAGTCCGCGCGTTGGGCCGCGAGCTCGGCCTGCCGGACGTCTTCGTCGGCCGCCACCCCTTCCCCGGGCCGGGCCTTGCCATCCGCATCCCCGGCGAAGTGACCCGCGAAAAGTGCGACATCCTGCGCAAGGCCGATGCGATCTACCTCGAGGAGATCCGCAATGCCGGGCTCTATGATGCGATCTGGCAGGCCTTCGCCGTGCTGCTGCCGGTGCGCACCGTGGGCGTCATGGGCGATTTCCGCACCTATGACAGCGTCTGCGCGCTGCGTGCGGTGACCTCGACCGACGGCATGACCGCCGACATCTATCCCTTCGATGCCCATTTCCTCAGCCGGGTGGCGACACGGATCGTCAACGAGGTCAAGGGCATCAACCGCGTGGTCTACGACTACACCTCGAAGCCGCCCGGCACCATCGAGTGGGAGTGATGGCATGAACAGGCCCACCTCGCGTATGCGGGGTGGGCCCGGGTTCACGCGACGTCGCGGGCAAGACGCAGCGCCGGGCGTCCATAGACCTGGCTTCCATGCTCGGCCTGCCAGCGCAGATCGTCGATGGCGAGACGCGGGTTGGCCGGCTGGGGATGCTTGTGCCGCCGCGCGTAGCGATCAAGATCGACGTTCGGGGTCATTCCGGTGCGCAGGAACAGCCCCACCGCTGCAGCAAACCGCCCCCAGCCGGGTTGCGCTTCCGGCAGTGCGGCATAGCGGCGCGCAATGGCCAGAAAGTCATCCGGATCGCGGCCGGTCACTTCGCGGACATGGTCGGTCGGACCGCCATGACCGAAGGTGCCGCGTTCGTTCTCCGCAATGTAGCTGCGCGAATCGAGCGCCACTTCCGGCGTGAACCCGGCGGCCAGCATCGCCTTCGTGAACATCCACAAGGGCATCGGCATGACCCTCAGCCGCCGCCCGAAAGCCGTTTCGAGATCGCGGCGCATATCTGCAAAACGTATCTCGCGCGGGCCGGTCGGCCGGTAGGTGCGGCCGTCGTGACGCTTCGGATCGAGCAGGGCATGCGCTGCAACCGCAGCGATATCCTCGTTCGAAGGCGGCGCATTGGGCCCGTCGCTCCACACCTGCGGCAACACGCCGAGATGCGCGATGAAGGGCAGCACCGGACCAATGTAGTTGTCGGCGAAGAATCCGGGACTGACAGTGGTGTGGGCAATCCCCGGCAGCTGGTCGAACAGCCGGTCAGCCAGCCAGTGGCTGCGCGTGGTAAGTGAGGGATTGGCCGGATTGGCGAGCCACTGGGTCAGTTGCACCACCGATTCGAGCCGGGCCGCGCGGGCCGCTTCGGCAAAGCCGGCGGCTGCGTGCAGCGCAAAGGGATGCATGGGCGCCGCGAAATAGGCACGCGAGACGCCCTTCAGCGCGTCCTCGACTGAATCGAAATCGAACAGGTCGCCGGTCACGACTTCGGCACCGGCACGCTCCAGCGCCGCGGCGCGCGCATCGCGGCGGTGGACCATCGCACGCACCTTGGCGCCGTTGTTCAGCAGCTCATCGACCACGGCGCGGCCGGTCTTTCCGGTTGCGCCTGTCACCAGGATCAGGGGCTTTGTCATCGCAGGTCTCCTTTGCTTCGGTACCTGCAAGCTAAGCCCCTTCCCTTGATGCGATAATCGGGATTATACTGCACTTGCTATGAAGCAACGCTTCACAATGCGTGCAGGCGCCCTCGACGGGATCGAGACCTTCCTCGCGGTCGCTCGGCATCGCAGTTTCCGCAAGGCTGCGGTCGACCTCGGCGTATCGCCTTCCGCCGCCAGTCAGACGGTGCGCGCGCTGGAAAGCCGACTCGGTGTCCCACTGTTCCTGCGCACCACGCGCAGTGTCGGGCTGACCGAGGCCGGCGAGCGCCTCCTCGCTGATGCGGCACCCGCTTTCGAGGCCCTGACCCATGCCGCCGCCAATGCGCAAGGCCTGGGCGGCCGGCCCAGCGGCCGCCTGCGTATCGCCATTGCGGCCGGCGCGGTGCCGATCATCCTGCGACCGGTTGTAACGCCATTTCTCGCCGCCTTTCCCGAGATCGAACTCGAGATCGTGATCGGCTCGAGCGTTACCGACATAGTCGGCGAAGGCTTCGACGCCGCGATCCGCTTCGGCCAGCTGATCGCGCCCGATCTCACCGCCATCCGCCTGACCCCAGGCTTCCGCCTGCTCGCGGTCGCGGCGCCGGCCTATCTTGCCGCACGCGGCACTCCGGCCCGCATCGAAGACCTGGCGGGCCACAGTTGCCTCCGGCTGCGCGGCAACGGCGGTGCGATCGATCCCTGGCGCTTCCGCGACGGTGCGCACGACATCGCGGTGGAAGTCCGCGGGCCGCTGATCGCCAACGACTTCGCCACCTTGCGCGACGCCGCGCTTGATGGTCTCGGCATTGCTCAGATCCCGGCGCCGCTCAGCCTCGCGGCGCGGCGCGGCGGAACGCTTGTCCCGCTGCTCGATGACTCGGCGCCCGATCTGCCTGGCATGTTCCTGTGCCATTCGGGCCGGCATCAGACCCTGCCCAAGCTTCGCGCCTTCATCGACCACTTGCGCGCCTATACGGGTCGATTCCTCGATCGGAAAGAGCAGCGCGGGCCGGGCTGACCTGCACCGTTCGAGCGTGGCAGTCCCATCTCAGCCGATGATCCGGATGCGCGCGAAGAGCATGAAGCTCGTCGGGCTCAATCCATAGCTGGGCTTGATCGCATCCGGCAGCGCATACTTGCTGACGAGCCCGCCCAGATCGAAGGCGACCTTGCCAACCGGCAGCGAGTAATAGCCGCCAAGGCTGAACTTGCTGACGTTGAACGCTTGCCCGGCCAGTGGATTCTCGTCGGCCTCGTCACCGAACAGTTCGTCCTTGTCGACGTTTTCGGCGCGGCCGAATACAGTCCAGCGCCCCAGTTGCAGCGCGCTGTCGAGCAGGAAAGCATCGGCGGGATGCGCATGATCGCCGCCCAGATGGGTGTTGCGCCCCCATGCCAGGGTGGACTGCCAGTTGCGCTTCGGTCCGAGCGCACGGTTCCACGTGATCGAGGCCGTGGTGCGGCGCACGTCTTCGTCGGGATGGAGGCCTTCGGGGCTCTTGAGGAAGCCGTGGCTCACCTGCATCGAAAGGTTCGCGGTCGGGTTCCATGTCGCGCGCACGGACCAGCTGTCGAAGCGCGGTCGCTCGAAATCCCAGCGATTTGAGTCGGGTTCGCGCCCGGTGAACACGGAGCCCTCCAGCTTGACGCCCTTGGTCGCAAGGCCCGCCGTCAGCACGCCGAAGGTGACATGGGTGCTGTCGAGCCAGTGGTGCGAGATCGGCGCCTCCGGGTTCGCCATACCGGGGAAGCGGTGCATGAAGGTGGCCGGACCCAGCGCCGGTTCACCCGGCAGGCCGAAGTAGACGAAACCGGAGAGCCCATCGGTGATCGGGTGGCTGTAGGTCGCCGAAAGTTCCATGAAGGCATCGTGCGGGTGCTGCCGGTCGATGAGCTTTGTAACGCCGTCAGCACTTTCGCCGCTGGCGAGAAGCAGCGGATAGCCGCGCTTGCCCATCAGCGGGTCGAGGCTGACCATCCCGCGCAAGGTCAGCGTGCCGCCGCCGAGCGGGCGCTGCGCGCTGCCCATCAGCATCGAGGTTGAGAACGTCTTGCGATCGCCGCGCGGGCCACCCTGATTGTCATATATCAGTGTGGCAAAGCCGTGGACCATCGTCGACCAGCCGCCGAGCCGGCCCATGATCGCCCACATCGGCGCCGTATCGGGCTGCCATGCCGTCCCCGATGCATCGCGCATCATGCTGTAGGGGCCGAGCGCGCCTGCGAAGCCCTTCATGTCCATGCCATGCCCGGAATGATCCATGCCCGCATGGTTCATGGCCGCATGATCATCCGGCGCCGGCGCAGACGGCTCCGCAGCAATATCTGCCGAGGGGTGCCGGTGATGGTCCATTCCCGCCATGGACTGGGCGTGCAACGCCGAAGGGAGAGCAAGTGCCATGACGCCCACCAGGCAAGCGCTCGCGGAGGTGGTCATCGGGTAAGCCTTGCCTGAGGTTTGGTACACGCGGTCTGCCTTGCTGGTTGCACTGCCGCGGCGCATATAGCTTCCGTACCATAGTACGGAGTCAACCCATGCCCGCGATGACCATTGCGAAGCTGGCGGCAGAAGGTGGCGTGGGGGTCGAAACGGTCCGCTACTATCAACGCCGTGGCCTGATGCCCCAGCCTGAACGTCCCAGCGCACAAGGACGCGTGCGGCGGTATGACGCCGGGGACTTGCGCCGCCTGCGCTTCATCAAGGCAGCGCAGGCGGCGGGCTTCACACTTGAGGAAATCGGGCAATTGCTGGCGCTCGATGCATCGGAAGACCGGGCGCGCGCCCGCGAACTCGCACGTGCCCGCGTCGGCGCACTCGACGCGAAGATCCGCGAACTTCAGGCCGCGCGCGACGCGCTGAGCCGGTTGGCGCAGGTCTGCGAGGAGGGCTCTACCCTTCTCTGCCCAATATTGACCGCGTTCGAAACGTGATAAAGCCAGTTGCCGGCTGCGATCGGGTTCACGCCTGATCGAAGCGGTCCTGCATCGCACGGTCGATGAGCTGGCGCACCACAGGATTGGGGAAGCGCCGGAGGGTCGTGACAGCAAGGAAGGTCTCGGCAATGCCAGGAAGGGCCTCGGCCTCGGCCAGCACACCATCGGCGAGCTCGTCGCGCACCGCGATCGGGGGAAGCACGCCGAGCGCGTGACCTTCGCGCACAATCAGACGCATCATCGCCATGTCGTCCACTTCGGCGGCGATCTGGGGGCGTATGCCAAGCCGGTCGACATACCCATCAAAGGCTATGCGCATGCCGCTGCCCGAGGCTGGCAAGACCACCGGATGCGTGCGCAGCAAGTCTGCCACTGCGCGGGTTTCGCCCAGCAGCACAGGGGCACCGACGAGACTGACCGGCTGTTCGGAGAGCCGCTGGACGATGAACGGCGCAAGCGCGTCGCTCGCCGGGGCGAGATCGGTGAGCACGACGTCGATCGCCAGTGACTGCAACGCGCCCAACAATTCCGCCTGGCTGCCCGAGCGCAGCACCACTTCGATATCGGTCCGCGCGAGGAGGGGCTCCACGAAGCTGATCTGGAAGTTGCGCGACAGCGTGGCGAGTGCGCCGATGCGGATGGCCTGTCGCACCTTGCCGGTCTCCTTGAGCGTGCCGAGCAGTTCATCGCCAGTCGCAAAGATCGCCTCGGCATGGTCGAGCGTGATTCGGCCCGCTTCGGTCAAGTGCAGCGCGCGCCCGCGCCGCTCGAACAGCGCATGGCCCAGCCGGTCCTCTAGCTTGCGGATCTGCACCGACAGCGCGGACTGCGAGACATTGAGCCGCTCGGCTGTGCGCGAGAGATTACCGTCCTGCGCGACGGCCCAGAAATAGCGGAGGTGGTTGTAGTTGAGATCTGCCATATCGTTCACATAAAGCGAACGATATGGGCTAAACAATGAATTTTTTGCTGAGCGCCGGTTTCGCTACGAGGAAGGCAACTTCGAAAGCCCCACCAGCGGAGCACCGATCATGCCTTTCTCGCTCGCCGTCCTTGTCCCACCCGCGTTGCTGCTGATCGCAGCGGCGCTTGGTTTCTCCCAGCCCGGCCGTATCGGTCGCGGCCCGCTGGCACTGATCGAACTCCTCGCGCTTATCGCCGTGGCGATGGCCGGGGGCACGATGGCTGCACTGGCCATCGGCGGAGCGACCACGCTCACCCTCGCCGCCGCGGGCCCCGCGCTGCCGCTGCTCGCGTTCCGGCTCGATCTCATCAGCGCGACAATGCTGCTGCTGGTCAGCTTCGTCGGCTGGATCGTGGTGCGCTATGCCCGCGTCTACCTCGATGGCGAGACGCGCCAGGGCGTCTTCATGGCCTGGCTGGCGACGACGCTGGCGATGGTCATGCTGCTGGTGACGGCCGGTTCGCTCGTCCAGTTGCTCGGCGCGTGGATCGCGACCAGCCTCGCGCTGCACAAGCTGCTGCTGTTCTACCCTGAGCGGGTCGCCGCCCAACGCGCCGCGCGCAAGAAGTTCGTCACCGCCCGCGCCGGCGACGCCGCGCTGCTTGGTGCCGCGCTGCTGCTGTTCAAGGCTTATGGCACGACCGACCTGCCCGCAATCCTCGCCGCCGCGCATGCCGGGATGGGTGGCTACGGCGCGATGACCGCCGCTGGCCTCCTCGCCATCGCCGCGCTGCTCAAGTCCGCGCAGTTCCCGCTCCATGGCTGGCTGACCGAAGTGATGGAAACCCCCACCCCGGTTTCCGCGCTGCTCCATGCCGGTGTGATCAACGCGGGCGGCTTCCTCCTCATCCGCTTCGCCGATGTCATGCTGCTCGCTCCCGGCGTGCTGGCGGTGCTCGTCATGGTCGGCGGCTTCACCGCGCTGTTCGGCGGCCTCGTCATGCTCACCCAGCCGGCGATCAAGACCTCGCTGGCCTGGTCGACGGTCGGCCAGATGGGCTTCATGATCATGCAGTGCGGCCTCGCGCTGTTCCCGCTCGCGCTGCTCCACATCGTGCTGCACTCGCTCTACAAGGCGCATGCCTTCCTCGCCTCGGGCGGTGCGGTGGAACAGATCGCCGCAGCGCGGCGGCCGGGTCCGGTTGCCATCCCACGCCCCGCAGCGGTCGGCCGGGCCTTCGTTGCGGCGCTTGCCATCTACACGCTGATGAGCTTCGCCTTCGACGCCGTCCCCGGCTTCCACCACAAGTCACCGCAGGCGGTCGCGCTCGGCGCCATCCTGATCTTCGGCGTCGCCTACCTCTTCGCCCAGGGCCTCGCCGACAGCGCCCCCCGCGCCCTCACCCGCAAGATGGCGGTCTACGCGGTCGCTGCCTCGATCGGCTACTTCACGCTCCATGGCCTCGCGCTCTGGCTGACCGCCGGGACACTGCCCGCCACCCCCGCGCCCGGCCCGCTCGAATGGACGCTGATGGTGCTGGCAGTGCTGAGCTTCGGCCTCGTCGCGGTGGCGCAGTCGATGTTCCCACTCTGGGCGTACCACCCGGCAGCCGCAGGCCTGCGGGTCCACCTCTCCAACGGCCTTTACGCCAACGCCCTGTTCGACCGGATGCTCGGCGGCTGGACGCTCAAGCGGTCGGCCTGAGACGCACCCTCTTTTCCCGAAGGATCTCCCATGCTCATGATCCCCACCGACAACAGCCAGACCCTAGCCCAGCTCAAGATCGCAGCCGATGGCGCGGCCCGCGCGATCCCGCCGGTCTGGCCGCTCGCCTCGAGCGTCGCGGTCAACCCCTACCTCGGCCAGACCGGCCTGACGCTGGCCGAGACCGCCGCGCTGATGGCGCGCGTCTCGGGCACGCCGGTGACCATGCCGCGCCAGTGGTACCGCGACCGGATCGCCAGCGGCGCAATCACCGAGGCACATCTCTCCGCCGCGCTTGCCGCTTCGCCGCACGCCGGAAAGCCCGGTTCGCTCGCCGCGCTGCAAGCGGCGCTGATGCTTGAACCGGCACCCGCCAAGGCCGTCCCGACCGTCGCCGATCTCGCCGCCAAGGCCACCGGCATCGACTGGCCGGGGATCATTGCCGAGCGCTTCGGCGCCTGGGCCGGCGGCTACTTCGACAAAGGCCAGGCGCTGTGGGCCGCCTCGCGCGGCAAGGGCGCCTATGCCGCCTGGCAGGCGGTCGCCTCGCACGATCTGACGCCGGAAATCGCGGGCCTGACCGGTTTCGGCAGCCTCGTCGCCGATGCGCCCGAGCGCGCGGCCGAAGCGCTGGCCTGCGCCGTCGACACACTCGCGCTGCCGTCAGCGGCCCTGCCGACCTACTTCCACAGCCTGCTCGTCACGCTGGGCGGCTGGGCGCATGTCGCCCGCTACGAGCTGTGGCAGGCCGAACTTGCCGGCAAGAGCGACGAAACGATCACTGATTTCCTCACCATCCGCCTGCTTTGGGAGCAAGCGCTGCTGGGCCGCTACGGCAGCAAAATCGGACAAAGCTGGCTGGCGACAATCGCCGCGCACGAGGAACCGGTCGAGCCCTCTGCCGACCAGATCGTCGACGCGATCCTGCAGGAAGCCGCAGAGCGCACAGGGCAGACGGCCTTGTCCGAAACGCTGGCAGAGCCGCTTGCCGGGTTCGAGCGTCAGCCCCCCGTGCTCCAGGCTGCCTTCTGCATCGATGTGCGCTCGGAAGTGTTCCGCCGCGCGCTGGAATCGCTCGACAAGCGCATCCAGACCTTGGGATTTGCCGGCTTCTTCGGCCTCACCGCCTCGCACCAGCGGTTTGCCTCGGACGTCCACGAACATCGCCTGCCGGTGCTGCTCAATGCCGGACTGACCAGCCGCGCCGGCAGCGAAGGCGCGACCCATGCCCGCCACACCGCCCGCGCCGAGCGCGCCTGGGGCCGGTTCAAGCTGGCGGCGGTCTCCTCGTTCGCCTTCGTCGAAGCCGCGGGCCCGATCTATATCGGCAAGCTGCTCAAGGATGCGCTCGGCCTCAAGGCGAACAAGCCACCGCGCGATCCCAAGCCCTTCGCCGATCCCGCGCCCGATACCGCGACCCGCGTCGGCATGGCCGCCTCGATCCTCGGCGCGATGTCGCTGACCACCGAGTTCGCGCCGCTGGTGCTGCTAGCCGGGCACGGCGCGAATGTCGTCAACAACCCGCATGCCAGCGGCCTCCACTGCGGGGCATGCGGCGGCTATTCCGGAGAAGTGAACGCGCGGCTGCTCGCTGGGCTGCTCAACGATCGCGAAGTGCGCGCCGGCCTTGTCGACAAGGGCATCCTGATACCCGACACCACACTTTTCGTTGCCGCGCTGCACGACACGACCACCGACGCCGTGACGCTCTACACCGAAGACCAGCCCACGGACCTGCACCGCGATGCGATCGCGCAGGCCGAGCAGTGGCTGGCGGTGGCGGCCGTGCTCACCCGCAGCGAACGCGCGCTTCGCCTGCCGCGCGCGAACAGCGACGCGAGCGTGATCAAGCGCAGCCGCGACTGGTCGGAAACGCGGGCGGAATGGGCGCTCGCAGGCTGCAAGGCCTTCATCGCCGCACCCCGCATGCGCACCGCCGGCCGCAGCCTCGAAGGCCGCGCCTTCCTCCACGACTACGTCTGGCAGCGCGACGAGGGCTTCGGCGTACTCGAACTGATCATGACCGCGCCGGTCGTTGTCGCGAGCTGGATCAGCCTGCAGTATTACGGCTCGAGTGTTTCGCCCGAGCTGTTCGGCGGCGGCAACAAGCTGCTCCACAACGTGGTCGGCGGCATCGGCGTGATCGAGGGCAATGGCGGTCCGCTGCGCGCGGGCCTGCCGTGGCAGTCGGTCCACGACGGGCACCAACTGATGCACGAGCCGCTGCGCCTTTCGGTCTGCATCGAAGCCCCGCGCGAGGCTATGACCGCGGTGCTCGAGAAGCATGCCGGGGTGCGCGCGCTGTTCGACAACAAGTGGCTCCACCTCTTCGCCATCGACGACGAAGGCAAGCTCGCCTGGCGCTATGCTGGCGATTTGCAGTGGGAAGCGGCGACCGAAATGGCCCCGGCAGCGTCAGCAGCGGAAATGGCGATCTGAACGATGGACGGCGCGCGGGCGGTGCTCGCGACAATGCACGGCAAGGAGAGGGTTATCGCCCCCCTTGCCGCGCGTTTCCTCGGGCTGGACGTGGTTGTTGCCGAAGGGCTCGATACCGATGCGTTCGGCACGTTCAGCCGGGATGTGCAGCGTATCGGAACGCCGCGCGAGGCAGCGCGGGCCAAGATCGCGGCGGCCTTCCGCCACCATCCCGAAGCCCGCGTGGGGCTGGCGAGCGAAGGCAGTTTCGGTCCGCACCCGAGCTTGCCGTTTGCTGCGCTGGACCGCGAACTCGTGGTCATGATCGATCGCGAGCGCGGGCTGGAACTCGTCGGCCACCATGCAACGATGGCCACCAACTTCGCGCATCAGGTGGTGACAGGCGTTGATGCGGGACTGGCTTTCGCGGCAAAGGCCGGATTTCCGGCGCATGGCGTCATCGTGATGAGCGTGCTGGACGGCGCCCCTGCACCGCAGTTGGCGCTGTTCAAGGCCGTCGAAACCGAAACTGACCTCGCCGAAGTCCTCGCCCGTACGATCGCGCTCACCGGCGCCGCCCATATCGAGACCGACATGCGCGCGCACCGCAACCCAAAGCGCATGCGCGCGATCAAGCGGGCGATGATCGACCTCATCCGCCGCTCGCGCAGCTTTTGTCCGGCATGCGCACGGCCCGGCTTTGCGATGACCGGACGAGCCAGTGGCCTCCCCTGCGCGTGGTGTTCCTCTCCAACACCTCTGGCCCGCGCGGAAGTCTGGACTTGCGAAGGCTGCGGCCACTGCGAGGAGCGTCCGGTCAGCGCCGCCAGCGCCGATCCGATGCACTGCGAAGAGTGCAATCCTTAGGCCGCGAGCTTGTCGTAGCCGGTCGGCGTTACATCCTCACCGAAGCGATAGGCGGAGGCAGTGATCCCGCCGCGCAGGTCATTCTCGGAATAGATGCACACGCCCGGATCCCCGCCCGCCGCGCCGACCGCGACCAACAGCGGGATGAGGTGATCCTCGCGCGGGTGGGCTACTCGGGCAGCCGGCGCCTGATCCCAGCGCAGCAGCTCAGCCGCCCGCGCCTCCGGTTCCAGATCGAGCAGGGTATGCCGCAGCCAACCGTCGAACTGCCGCGAAGGCTCGGCGGCGCGCGCATCGAACATGCGCAAGTTGTGGTACGAAAGCCCCGAACCCATGATCACAACGCCCTCGTCCCGCAGCGGCGCCAGCGCGCGGCCGAGGGCGAGGTGCGCGGCGGGATCGTAGCCCTGCTTCATCGACAGGCTGACGACGGGGAGGTCTGCCTCGGGCCTGATCGGCTGCATCATCGAAAACGTGCCGTGGTCGAAACCGCGCGCCGGATCATCGCAGACCGCAATGCCTGCAGCCGACGCCAGTTGGCGCACCCGCGCCGCCAGCACCGGATCGCCGGGAGCCGCGTAGCGGATATGGTAGGTGTGCTCTGGAAAGCCGAAATAGTCGTAGACCATCCCCGGCTGCGCGGCACTGGAAACCGTGAACTCCGGCTCCTCCCAATGCCCCGAAACCGCAAGCACCGCGCGCGGCGGCTCGGGCAGCTGTGCAGGCAGCGCCTTGAGCGACGCTTCCAGCCAGGCAAAGCCTTCGCGGAATGGGCCGTCGAGCCAGGGCCAGGGGCCCCCGCCATGCGAGAGGAAGAACACGGGCTGCTTCATGCCGCCAATCTAGGCTGCACCGGGCCATGGCGACAGTCCCAAGATTCGCGGGTCTCTGTTCAAAAAACCCGAACGGTCACAGCTTCGCCAGCAGCGCAGCCGCGCTCTCGGCGATGCGTGCCTTCTCCGCATCGGCAAACTTGTCATAGGTCCGCACCATCTGCGCCATGCGCGGATTGCCGCCGATCTTTTCCCGGTGGCGCGCGATGAAGTCCCAGTAGAGCGGGTTGAACGGGCAGGCATTTGGTCCGGTGCGCTGCTTCACGTCATACCGGCAAGTGCCGCAGTAGTTCGACATGCGGTTGATATAGGCCCCGCTCGCCGCATAGGGCTTAGAGGCCAGCAGACCGCCATCGGCGAACTGGCTCATCCCCACCGTGTTGGGCAGCTCCACCCATTCATAGGCATCGGCATAGACGCCGAGATACCATTCATGGAGCTCGTGCGGATCGATCCCGGCAAGCAGCGCGAAGGTGCCTGTCACCATCAAGCGCTGGATGTGGTGGGCATAGGCATGCTGACGCGTCTGGGTGACAGCGGCGCGGACGCAGGCCATCTCGGTTTCCGCCGTCCAGTAGAACGCGGGCAGCGGGCGCGTGTGTTCAAGGAAATTGCGCCGCTCGTAGCCGGGCGCGGTCAGCCAGTAGATCCCGCGCACATATTCGCGCCAGCCGATGATCTGGCGGATGAAGCCCTCGGCGGCATTGAGTGGCACGCGGCCTGCCTGCCATTCCGCCTCGACCGCGCGGCAGACTTCCAGCGGATCGAGCAGCCCGCAATTGAGATACTGCGCAATGACGGCATGGTAGAGGAACGGCTCGCCCTCCAGCATCGCGTCCTGATAGTCGCCGAAGCGGGGCAGCGCGCGCTTCACGAAGGCCGCGAAGGCGGCTTCGGCGTCGGGGCGGATGACGGCGAACTGGAAGGGTTCGAGATCGCCGAAGTGGTTGTCAAACCGCGCCGCGACCAGCGCCATGACCTCCGCCGTGATGGCATCTGGCGCAAACACCGGCGGGCGCGGCATGAACAGATCGGGCGCGGCGGCCTTGCGGTTCTCCGCGTCGTAGTTCCACTCGCCGCCCGCCGGTTTGTCGCCCTCCATCAGGAGGCCGGTGCGGCGGCGCATCTCGCGGTAGAAATACTCCATCCGCAGCGCCTTGCGGCCTTCCGCCCACTCGCGGAACACCGGCAGCGGGCAGATGAAGCGCGTGTCGGGGAGAATCTCGACGGGAAGACCGAACTGCGCCTCCCACCCTGCGAACATCTGCGCCACGCGCCATTCGCCTGCCTCGGTGACGAGGATGCTGTCCGGCTTCTGCGCAGCGACAGCCCGCGCCACTTCGCCCGTGAAGCTGCCGGTGTTACCCGGATCATCGAGCTTCACATAGTCCACTGTCCAGCCCAGCCCACGCAGCTCCTCGGCGAAATGGCGCATCGCGCTGAAGAGGAACGCGATCTTCTTCTTGTGGTGGCGGACGTACGTCGCTTCCTCGCTGACTTCGGCCATCAGCACCCGGTCGCGCGCCTTGTCCGCCGCCTGAAGCGAGGACAGCGCCGGGCTGAGCTGATCGCCCAGCACAAGGACCAGCCGGCTCACAGGTCGAGCGCCAATTGCGTGGTCGGCGCGCGGCGACGCGATTTCTGGCCCGTCATCGGCATGCCCGCTTTCCGGCTGCCATGCTTCTCGGCAATGCGGCTGGCCGTCACGCGGTGCCCCGAGCCCTTGCGTACCGCATGCAAGGCATCGCGGGCGGCAGCGGCGGCTTTCACATGATCGACAATCGGCGGCGGATAGCCAAGGCCTGCTGTGCTTTCCCACTTCCACGGCTCATGGATCAGCGGGGTGGGCACATCGGCAACCTCCGGCACCCACCGCCGCACAAACAGGCCTTCCGGGTCCTGATCATGGCCCTGCTTCACCGGATTGTAGACCCGCATCGTGTTGATCCCCGTGGTGCCCGATTGCATCTGCACCTGGCTCCAGTGAATGCCCGGCTCATAGTCGACGAATTGCCGCGCCAGATGTAGCCCCGTCGCGCGCCAAGGCAGCCAGAGCTGGTAGCTGGCGAACGAGACCAGCATTGCCCGCATCCGAAAATTGAGCCAGCCATGCGCTGCCAGCGCGCGCATGCAGGCATCGACGAAAGGATAGCCGGTGCGACCCTCGCGCCATGCCGCCAAGCGCTCGGCATCGAGCTCATCGGGGCGCAGGCCATTGTAGGCAGGGTGCAGGTTCTCGAACTCGATGCGCGGCTCGTCCTCCAGCTTCTGCATGAAATGGCAGTGCCAGTGCTGGCGCCCGGTGAACGAGATCATCGAGGCCCGCCAGCTGCGCGCCGCTGCACGCTCATCCCCGCGCAGCCCCTTGAGCCGCGCCGCACTCGCCTGCGCGACTTCACGCATCGAAAGCGTGCCCCACGTGAGGTGCGGCGAGAGGCGCGAGCTGGCATCAAACGCCGTCACCGGGCTCGACATCTGCCAGCGATAGTCCCTGCCGCGTAGCTCGAGAAAGCTGGCGAGGGTGGCAAGCGCCGCGACGCGCCCACCACGCTGGCGGTTTGGACAAGGATCGGGAGCAAGGCCAAGATCACACGCCTGCGGAATGCGCATGGGCCAATCCGGGCCGAGCGGCTTTAATGCGGCGGGCGGCGCGGTGAGCTCTTCAGCCATGCGCCGATCCCAACTGCGTGCCCAGCCGTGGCGCGATTTCAGGCGGCGGATCACACCGTTCTGCGGCAGCTCATGCCACGGCACACCCACCTCGCGCGCCCATGCGGCGACCGCCTTGTCGCGCGCATAGGTCCAGCCGTTGCCGGTTTCCTCGTGGCTCCACAGTGCGGCAATGCCGTGACGCTCATGGATCTTGCGCAGCACCGCCACTGCATCACCGCGCACCACGCAGAGCGGTTGCCCCAGCGCACCCAGCACCGCCTGCAATTCCGCGAGGCATTCGGCCGCGAAGTCCCATTGCCGCGCAGACGCATCCTCCTCGGCCCATAACCCTGGTTCGGCAATGTACAGCGGCAGCACCGGCCCGTGTTCGGCAGCAAGCGCCAGCGGGCGATGATCCGCGATGCGCAGGTCGCGCTTGAACCACACGACCTGCAGCGGCACTTTCACAGCATCCCCTCGGCGCGCAAGTGCCCCTCGATCTCGGCATCGAAGGCAAAGAACCCGCGCCGTGCATGGGGCCAGAGGCCCGCATCCCAGCGCCGCCGCACTGGGCGCAGCGCGATCCCCTCGGCCGCCAACACAGGTTCCAGTCCGGCCAGCGCATCGGCGACCGGGCCGACCGGGGCACAAGGCGTTAGGACCTGACGCGCGCCGACAGCCCGCGCCGCTGAAAGCAGCGTCTCAGCATCGAGCCTGTCCGCCAGAGTGGAGCCGCAGCCGAAGTGCGTTTCGGCGCGTGTGGCGGCATCGGCCATGGCTTCGCCCGCAAAACGCCGCGCCGCATCGCCCCAAAGCAGTGCCGGATCGCATGCGGCAAGCACCCCGCGCACAGGCGCATCGGCAGCAAACAGCGATTCTGCATTGAGGTCTTCGTGATGCACCAGCAGCAGGCTCGGCGCAGCCATATCGGGCGTAGCCAGCGCCTCCAGCTTGCCTGCGGGCCCAACCGGTGGTTCGGTCAGCGCGGCCGCTTCCTCCGCCAGTCCGCGCGGCGCAAAACGGCCTTCGGTGTAGCGCGCGATATTGTCCGCCCGCGCGAGATAGGTCTTGCCCGCCGTCTGCAGCCCCGCCACCCAGCGCCATGAGAGCGTGTTGCTTGCCGGGTCGGCGTCGATAAGGTGGCGCAGGAAAAAGTCTGCCCCCAGCGTCCACGGCAGGCGCAAGGTGAAGATCCAGATCGAGGCGAACCACATGCGGGCGTGGTTGTGGAGATAGCCCGTCTCGACCAGTTCCCGCGCCCAGGCATCGAAGCAATCGATCCCGGTGCGTCCCGCTTCTGCCGCCATGACATCGGCCTCACGCTTCGCCGCATCGCGCTCGGCAAGGAAGCGCTGCCACACCGCCGGGCGCAGTTCGACCCAGCCTTTCCAATAGGTCCGCCAGCAGACTTCCTGAATGAACTTGCCCGCCGCGTTGAAGCTGTGCCGACCCAGCACTTCGGCCACCACGTCCTGCTCGGTCACCAGCCGGTAGCGCACGACAGACGAAAGGCGCGAGACGGCAGAGGGCTTGCCGGGCCCCGGATCGGTGTTGCGCCCTGAAGCATAGGACGCCCCGGCGCGTGGCACGAAACGGCGGAGGTGATCAAGCGCAGCACGGCGTGTAGGGAGAGGCAGCATCCCCTTGCCCTTGGCCCCGCACGCTGTTGCGGCCCAGATGGTCATGCGGGCAAGTGCCTGTCCAGAATACAAGTACTTGTCGCGCGGGCATTTCGCGAAAATGGCCAAAGCGTAATGTTCTGCTCACACCGCCGACGGGCACCGCGCCCTAGATGGGCTTTCGACGATGGGCGCCAGTCACGGGATGCGTGACGTGACGGTCCCCTGTTCCGCTTTCCGGTCCGGCGTCCATCGTCACCCAGCCCGGCTGCTACGAACCCAGCCCGTGCGAGAGCAATGCCTCCTGCGCGCGGCTCTATCGTCTCCGGCGCAAGCCTTGAGGAACAGACCCGTGTCTCGTCCGATCTTCTTCGATCCCACCGGCCGCCGCCGCCGCCTGACCCGCCGCGGCGCGTTCATCGGGCTCATCGTGCTGCTCGTAGCCGCGCTGGTCTTCGCGACGACCGTGGTGACGGTTCCCCCCGCAGCGCCGCTGCCCCTGGGCTTCGAGCGGCAGGCGCCGTTCCCGCTGAAGACGCAGGTCAGCCGCATCTCGCACAAGATCTTGCATGAACTGAACCAGCTGCTCGGCCGCCACAACCCTGCCACCGGACGGGACACCGGCCAGGCGCTCAACGTCGGCTTCTACACTTCGTGGTCGGACGGCAGCGCGGAGACGCTGCGTCGCCATGTCAGCCAGCTCGACTGGGTTGCGCCGACGCTGTTTTCGCTGGGCCATGGCGGCAATCTGGTGGTGACCGATGATGCGCCGATGCGCCGCATCCTCACCTCTGCCATCCACCGCCCGCTGGTGGTGCCGGTGCTGCAGAACGCCGCCAACGCCAAGTGGGATGGCGCAGGGGCAACCGCCGTCATGGAAAGCCCAGCCCGCCGCGCCGCGCTGGTGAACCAGATCGATGTTGCACTCGACAGATCGGGGGACGGCGGCGTCATGGTCGACTTCGAGAACCTGCCCAAGCCCGGTATCGCTGCGCTCCGCACCTTCGTTGCCGATCTCCATGCCCGACTCGCGCCCAAGCACCGCGTCGTTGCAGTGACGATGCCGATCGACGATGCGGACTGGTCCGCCAAGCGGCTGGCCGAGGTCGCCGACAAGGTCGTGCTGATGGCCTACGACGAGCACTGGCAGGGCGGCGAGCCCGGGCCGATCGCCTCGAACGGCTGGTTTGCCGGCCACCTTACCGATCAGCTCAAGGGGCTGGCCCCGAACAAGGTCATCGTTGCGCTCGGCAACTATGGCTACGACTGGTACAAGGGTCACGCCGATGTCCAGACTGTCGAAGAAGCCTGGCTTTCCGCGCATGACAGCGGGACCACGCCCACATGGGACAAGGTGAGCGGCAACACCGGCTTCGGCTATCTCGACGATCAGGACATCAACGCCGCGACCCCGCCTGAGCGGCATCAGGTGTGGATGCTCGATGCCGCCACCAGCTGGAACCAGATGCAGATGCTCTCCCGCCTCGGTGTCGGCTCGGTCGCGCTGTGGCGGCTGGGATCGGAGGACCCCGGCTTCTGGGACGTGCTCAGGACATGGCGCAGCGGACACGGCGCCGTGCCCGATCTCGGCCGGATCAAGGAGACCAGCAACGTCGATGTCGAAGGCAATGGCGAGATCCTGCGCATCGATGCGACGCCCGAAGAAGGCGCGCGCCAGATCCACTATACCGTCGCGCAGTTCGGCCGCCCTTCTCTGATCGACGACGAGCGCTATGGCACGCTGCCGACGCCCTATGTCGTGCGCCGCACCGGCGATCGGCCCAAGCTCGTCGCGCTGACCTTCGACGATGGGCCGGACCCGAAGTACACGCCCGAAGTGCTTTCGGTGCTCGAGCGCTACCACGTGCCCGCCACCTTCTTCATCATCGGCGAGAATGGCGTGGCCGGGCGCAGCCTGCTTCAGCGCATGGTTGCCGACGGCGACGAGATCGGCAACCACAGCTACACCCACCCCAACATGGCCGAGGATTCCGAGACCGGCGTGAAGCTGGAACTCAACGCCACGCAGCGCCTGATCGAGGCCTATACCGGCCGCTCCACCCGGCTGTTCCGCGCGCCCTATTTCGGCGACGCCGAGCCGACGACGGCGGACGAAATCGGGCCCGCGCTGATCGCGCAGAAGGAAGGCTACACCGTCGTCGGCCTCCACGCCGATCCGGGCGACTGGATGAAGCGCAGCGCGGACGACATCGTCGCGCGCACCGTCGACGCGGTCGAGCATGCCACGCCCGACCGCAGCGCCAACGTGATCCTGCTGCACGACGGTGGCGGCAACCGCGAGCAGACCGTGGCGGCACTGCCGCGCATCATCGAGCGGCTGGAAGCGGATGGCTACCGCCTTGTGCCAGCCTCGACGCTGGCCGGGCTCAAGCGCGACGACGTGATGCCGCAGGTCAAGGGCTGGGACCTCGCCGCGGTGCGCGTCGACGTCGCGATCTTCTCGGTGCTCGCGCTGCTGCTGGCCGCGCTCAACTGGAGCTTCTTCTTCGCGATCGCCCTGGGCGTGATCCGCGCGCTGGGGCTGACCGGGCTGGCGCTCGTACCGGATCGCCGCAAGGTGCCCGCTCTGGACAATGGCTACCAGCCTGTCGTCAGCGTGATCATCCCCGCCTACAACGAAGAGCGCGTGATCGAGGCTTCGGTGCACCGCATCCTCGCAAGCGACTATCCGCACATGGAAGTGATCGTGGCGGATGACGGCTCGAAGGACCGCACCAGCGCCATCGTCGCGGCGGCTTTCGGGGACAATCCGCGCGTGCGGCTGATGACCATGGTCAACGGCGGCAAGGCCTCCGCGCTCAATCGTGCGCTGGCCGTCGCGACCGGGGAAATCGTCGTCGCGCTCGATGCCGATACCCAGTTCGAGCCGCAGACCATCGCGCGGCTGGTGCGCTGGTTCGAGAACGCGCGCGTCGGCGCCGTCGCAGGCAATGCCAAGGTCGGCAACCGGGTCAATCTGGTCACCCGCTGGCAGGCGGTGGAATACATCACCGCGCAGAACATCGAACGGCGCGCGCTGACCCGCTTCGGCGCGATCATGGTCGTGCCCGGTGCGGTCGGCGCTTGGCGGCGCAGTGCGCTCAATGATGTCGGCGGCTATCCGGAAGACACGCTGGCCGAGGATCAGGACCTCACCATCGCGATCCAGCGCAAGGGCTGGAAGGTGTGCTACGACGAAGATGCCGTCGCCTGGACGGAAGCGCCCGAGACGCTCGCCGCGCTGTCCAAGCAGCGCTTCCGCTGGGCTTTCGGCACGCTGCAGTGCCTGTGGAAGCACCGCGCGGTGCTGTGGGCGCGCAAGCCCGCCGGGCTATCGTTTGTCGGCATGCCGCAAGCGTGGCTGTTCCAGATCCTCTTCGCGCTGATTTCGCCGCTGATCGATCTCGCACTCGCCGTCTCGATTGTCGGCACCGTTCTGCGCGTCATGCAGCATGGCTGGGCGCAGACGCAGACCGATGTGCTGCGCATGGGGCTCTACTGGGCCGCATTCACCTTCATCGACCTCGTCTGCGGCTGGGTCGCCTACCGGCTCGACGTGCGCGAGCGGCGCTTCCCGCCGATCCTGCTGCTCAGCCAGCGCTTCGTCTATCGCCAGCTGATGTACAGCGTGGTGATCCGCGCGGTGGGTGCGGCTCTGCAGGGCCTCGGCATCGGCTGGGGGAAGCTGGAGCGCACGGGCCGCGTCTCAGCAGGGCAGGCGCAAGGTGGCAACCAGGCCCTTGCCGCCTGAGGGGCCGCCGGCAGCAGGATCGCCAAGCACGAAGCTTCCACCGTGGAGCCGCGCCACCGCGGCGACCATGGCAAGGCCCAATCCGCCGCCGGGCCGGGTGCGCGCATCGTCAAGCCGGACGAAGCGTTCGACCACGCGCGCCCGGTCAGGCAGCGCAATGCCCGGGCCATTGTCCTCTACCGCGATTTCGGCCCAGATCATGCCATCCGCATCCGGGACAGCGCGAGTGCTGACGACCACGGCATTGCCGCCATACTTGAGCGCATTGTCGATCAGGTTGGCGAGTGCGCGGGAAATCAGCTCTCGGTCAGCCGGTGCGGTAACCGGCTCCAGCCGCGCTTCCAGCCGCACTTCGGACTGTTCGGCGAGCGGATCGTAAAGCTCGACCAGATCTTCCGCCACAGCCGCCAGATCGAGCGGGCGGCGGCGATCCTCGACTGCGCCGCCCTCGATCAGGCTGATCTCCAGCGCATTCTCCAGCATCGTGCGCAAGGCATCCGCATCCGCACGCGCGGCTTGCAGTGCCTCGATCGCTCGCGGCTCCTCTGCCCGCGCAAGCGCAAGATCGATCGCCGCCGAGAGCCGCGTGACGGGGGAGCGCAGATCATGCGCCAGCGCGCCGGAAACCGCGCTCAACTGTCCGACCAGTTCGCCGATCCGCTCGGCCATGAGGTTGACCTGCTGGCGCAAGTGATCGAAGCCGTCCCCCGTTCCCTCGATCGGCACGCGCGCGCCAAAGTTGCCTGAGGCCAGCTCCGCAGCGGTCTCGGCGATGAGGTGGGTACGCCGACTGATCACAAAGCCGACGACGACCGCACTCAGCAGCGCCATCAGCACGGCGACGGCGATGGTCAGCTCCGCGGTCGAGGCAAAGGCGAGGTTGATGCGCCGCTCGGCGAGGCTGACCACTCCGACGACGAGCCGCTCGCCATCGGGCAACTGGCCGACAAGGGCGACACCTTCGCTTGGGGGCTGGTCCGGCCCGCGCCGTACGGCAACGTGCTGCGGCTTGGTCGAGACCGGAATGTCCGGCACCTGCACGAGGTTGCTGAGGACCGGCGCGTCCTTGCCGATCAGCGCAACGAAGACGGCAGGATCGGCCGCGCTGCCCCGCCGGGCGGTGATGTATTCGGCGAGTTCCTCGCGCCCGCCGTCGTAGTAGGCCGCAAGCAGGTCATCGCGCACGTCGGTAACCTGCCGCTCGCGGTCGATCCGCACCACATCGAGCATCTGCCCGCGCAGAAACACGATGACGAGCGCGCTGGAAAGCAGCTGAAGCACGAAGATCGCCGTCACCAGCCGCACCATCGTCGGCGAGAGACCACGGCGAACCGCGCGGCGAACGGTGCGCGCCGGCATGGTCGGGTCAGTCCGCCGCGAGCCGGTAGCCCGCCCCGCGCACGGTGTGGAACAGGGTCTGCTCCTCGCCGTCGTCGATCTTGCGGCGCAGGCGGCTGATGTGGACGTCGATCACGTTGGTGCCGGGATCGAAGTGGTAATCCCACACCGCCTCGAGCAGCATCGTGCGCGTCACCACCTCGCCCGCATGCATCAGCATGTATTCGAGCAGGCGGAACTCGCGCGGCTGCAGCGCGATCTTGCGCGCCCCCCGGCGCACCTGCCGCGTCAGCCGGTCAAGCTCGAGATCGGCGCAGCGCAGCGTGGTGTCCTGGACCTGCCGAACAGCGCCGCTCGCCCGGCGCAGCAAGGCCTGAATGCGCGCGAGCAGCTCTCCGAACGAGAACGGCTTTCCGAGGTAGTCGTCCGCGCCCGCAGTCAGCCCGGCAATGCGATCATCGGTGCTGGCAAGCGCGGAGAGCATGATCACCGGCGTTGCCATTTCCGCCGCGCGCATGGCCTTGAGCAGCGCGAGGCCGTCCATGCCCGGCAGCATCCTGTCCAGCACCACAACATCGAACTGGCTGTCTGTCGCCAGGAACAGCCCGTCGCGGCCATTGCCGGCGTGGTCGACGGTAAAACCTTCCTCGGCAAGCCCGGACCTGATGTAGTCCGCGATCTGTGGGTCATCCTCGACGAGCAGAATGCGTCCTGCCACTGGGTCATTTCCATGTTGCAACTAAAGCGGAATATCGGATTTCCACAATGGATGCCGCAGCAGCCACTCGCAAGAGCTTTCCCGCGCCGATGGCATAACCTGCCGCGTGGCCGATCAGCCCGACCTGAACGCCCGCTTTACCACGGCGAAATGTTGCTGAAATTTTCCGCTAAGCCATCGCGCAAAATCACGTTAAGACGCGCGCAAATCGGACCGAACAGCCTGCCCGGGGGCAGGGTCTAGGGCGATTTTGCACTGATCAATCCCGGTGCGCGATGACGCGGCGCGCTGGACTTAGTACCACACGGGCACCGTTTGCCACCCTTGGCGACGTTCCCCATGCCGGATGACGAGATACCGATGGACAGCAAAGCCCTGATCGCCCGAACTTTCACGCAAGCGGCCAAGAATGCGGCAAACCTCCTCGCCACTGCCGCTCCGGCTGCCCTGATGGTCGGCGTGACCCCCGCGCTGGCGGACACCACTGTCAGCACCGCGACGACGACCCCGCTGGTCACTTCGACCGCCGGTGCGGTCACCGTGGCCAGCGGCGGCACGATCAAGCTCGACACCGGCACGGCGGTGACGGTCGATGCATCGCAGAATGTGACAGTCGCCAGCGGCGGCACGCTCGACATGGGCGCGGGCAACGGCGCTGCGGGCGTGATCGTGAACAGCGGGACGACCTCCAATGTCTCCAACGCCGGCACGATCCAGGTACTCGAGACCTTTACCCCTCCCGATACCGACAACAACGGTATCCCCGAAGGCCCGATCGCGCAGGCAACCGGGCGCTATGGCATCCGCGTGGCGCCAGGCGGGACGGCAACGGGCACGATCTCCAATACCGGAACGATCACCGTCGACGGCCTCAATTCGGCGGGCATCGCGGTTGATTCCGCGCTGACCGGCTCGGTCACCAACACCGGCACGATCCGCATCCGGGGTGACAACTCGGTCGGTATCCGCACCGGTGCAGTTTCCGGCAACGTTTCGGCGGGCGGCTCGATCGCCGTGGTCGGCAGCGGCACCCAGGCGCTGGTGGTAAACGGCGATGTCGGCGGTCTGGTCAAGATCAACGGCGCACTTTCGCAGTTGCCGTCCTACACTGCGGACAGCGGCGCAACGCAGAACCTGCCGCGCAGCGCGCTCTCCACCGGCAAGGCCGCGGTCGAGATCAACGGCAACGTGGCTGGCGGCGTGATTGTCACGACGGCTTCGGGCAGCGGCACGACGGCGGAAACGACCGGTACGATCGCCTCGATCGGCAATAGCCCGGCGCTCCAGATCGGCGGTGCCAACAACATCACCATCGGCGGCGGCACGAGCAGCACGGGCACCTATTCGGTCGCCATCGACGGCAGCGTCAGCGCCAACGCCACTTTCAGCTCCACCAATGCCTCGGCCGTGGTGATCGGCGGCAAGGGCGGCAATGTCACGCTTACCAAGGGCATCGGCGTCGGCGGCAGCGTGACCGCGACCACCGTGGACGCGGGCGCGGCGGCGATCCTCGTCAACGCCGGTTCGACCGTCCCCTCGCTCTACAACAATGGCACGATCAGCGCAGTGATCAGCCAGCCGGGCATCGGCTCGTCGGCAGCGATCAGGGACCTTTCGGGCACGCTGACCACGATCACCAACAACAAGACCATCTCGGTGACCGGTTCGAGCGAGGACCAGCTGGCGGCGATCGACGTCTCGGCCAATACCACGGGCGTGACGATCAGGCAGGCGCTCAACAGCACCGATGCGGCCTCGCAGACCACCGACAAGGCGGCCACCGGCTATGATCCCGATACCGCCAAGGTCTACACCTCGATCCGGGGCAACATCTACACCGGCAGCGGCAACGATACGCTCGACATCGCCTCGGGCACCGTCACCGGCAACAGCTTCCTCGGCGCGGGCAACGATGTCGTGAAGCTGGCGGACGATGCCAAGTACACCGGCAACGTGGATTTCGGCAGCGGCACGGCTTCGCTGGCGATGACAGGCAATTCGCGCTTCACCGGCACACTGATCCTGAACGATCAGGTCGGCACGCTGACGCTTGCCGACAAGGCGATCTACCGTGGCACCGTGACCGGCGGTTCGCAGCTGGCCGTTACCGTGAACGGCGGTACCTTCGGCGCGAACTCGGCGGTCACGACCACGGTCAAGTCGATCGACTTCGGCGCCAACGGCACACTGGGCGTCTATGTCGACGGCGCCACCGGGACGGCATCCAAGCTCGTCGCCGATACTGCCAGCTTCGCCAGCGGCGCTAAGATCTCTGCGCGGGTCACCTCGCTTGCCAAGGCGGAAGGCACCTACACCGTGCTCAGCGCGGGCACGCTCACCGGCGGCAACAATGTCGCGACCTCGGCGCTCAACCTGCCGGTTCTGTTCAAGGGCACCGTCGCGGCTGTGGGCAACAATGTCACGCTGACGATCGCCCGCAAGTCGGCGAGCGAGATCGGGCTCAACACCCCGCAGTCGCAGGCCTACAACGCGATCCTCGCCAATGCGGCCAAGGACACGCTGCTGCAATCGAGCCTGCTGCAGGCGGCGGATACCGCCACGCTGCAGACCCAGTTCAACCAGATGCTGCCCGACTATGCCGGCGGCACGCTTGATTTCCTTTCGCGCGGGATGCGGCTTGCCTCGCGCCGGATCGACGATGATTCGAGCTGGTTCACGATCAGCAGCGCCGGTGGGTGGATCGAGCCGATCTACTTCAGGGGCAAGCAGAAGGCCGGCGCGACGCAAGGGTTCACCAACAGCGGCGGCGGGCTCTCGCTCGGCTTCGAGAAGGCATTCGGTTTCGGCCATATCGGCGCGTCGTTCACTTACCTGACCGGCAACTCGACCACCGACGCCACGCAGAAGGTCAAGGTCAGCAACATCGAGCTCGCCGGCTTCTGGCGCCTCGCCTCGGGGCCGTTCTACGCCTATGCCCGCGTCGGCTGGGGCCGCCCCTCGTTCACCTCGACCCGCACCTTCACCGGCGCGGTCGACAACCAGTCGTTCGGCTACAGCGCGAGCGGCAAGTGGAAGGGCACGCTGATTTCGGGCTCGGGCGGCCTGTCCTATGCCCTCTCGGTCGGCGATCACTTCAAGCTGAAGCCGCGTGCCGCGATCGAATACTTCCGCCTGAAGGAAAACGGCTACACCGAGACCGGCAACGCACCGCTGGCGCTGACGCTGGCAAGCCGGACCAGCCAGCTGGTGAACGCCAAGACCACGCTGGTGGCCAGCTGGAGCAGCGCGCCGGGCGACTACGAGAACCGCCCCTTCACCATCGAGGTCGAAGGCGGCCGTCGCAGCCGCATCTCGGGCGAAGTCGGCAACACGCTCGCCACCTTCAACCGCGGCGCGACAAGCGGGGGCGACAGCTTCACGCTGACCGGCCAGCAGCTGCCGTCGGCGTGGGTTGGCGAAGTCAGCCTGCTGCAGGGCGGGCTCGACTACACGTGGAAGATCGGCTTCGGCTACGAAAAGCTGCAAGGCGGCGGCACCGGCTATTCGGGCCGCGCCTCGCTCGCGATCGCGCTCTGAGGCGCGCCGCACAGCGCAAGCGATCAGGGGGTGGCCGCAGGGCCGCCCCCTTTTTCGTTTCAGGCCTGCACCAGCGCGCTTTGCGCCTGGAACCACGGCACCATCCGCGCGATGGCTTCCTCGACCAGCAGGGTCGAGACCGCAAAACTGAAGCGCACGAAGCGGTGCCCGTCGACCGGGTCGAAATCGATCCCCGGTGCCGTGGCGACGCCCGTCTCCTCGAGCAGGCGGATGCAGAACGCCATCGAATCCTGCGTCAGGTGGCCGACGTCGGCATAGACATAGAACGCCCCGTCCGGCGGGGCGATCCGCGCCAGACCCATTGCCGGGAGCGCAGCCAGCAGCAAGTCGCGATTGCGCGCATAGGTCCGCACATGCCTGTCCAGCTCCTCGCCGCAATCGAGCGCGGCAAGGCCCGCGTGCTGGCTGAGCGAGGGCGGGGTGAGGAACAGATTGCCCATCCGCGCGCGCGCCTGCCCGACAAGGTCCTCGGGCACGACCAGCCAGCCGAGCCGCCAGCCCGGCATGCTGAAATACTTCGAGAAGCTGTTGACCACGATCGCTTGCCGCTCGAACGGCAGCATCGAGCTGGCGGGCGCGCCATACGTGATGCCCTGGTAGATCTCGTCCGAGACGATATGGATGCCGCGCGCGCGGCAGACTTCGGCGATGGCGGCCATTTCCTCTGTCGCGATCACCGTGCCGGTCGGATTGGCGGGGCTGGCGATGATCACCCCGTCCGGAGCGGGATCGAGCGCGGCCAGCGCGGCGGCGGTGATCTGGTAGCCGACGTCCGGCCCGCAGGGCAGCTCGACCGGCTCGATCGACAGCGCACGCAAGGTGTTGCGATAGGCCACATAGCCGGGCCGGGCGATGGCAACCCGCGCGCCCGGGGCAAAGCGCAGCGAAAGCGCGATCACGAGCGCGGGCGAGGCACCGCAGGTCAGCACGATCTGCTCAGGCGAGACCGCAACCCCGGTCGTCTCTTCCATGTAGCGGGCCAGGCGCGCGAGCAGCTCGGTGCTTTCCCAATAGCCCTTGTCCTCCTCGTCCAGCACGGCACGGGCGCGGGCAAGCGCGGCAGCGGGCGCACCGGTCGAAGGCTGGCCATACTCCATGCGGATGACCGAACGCCCCTCGGCCATCAGGCGCTGGGCAATGGCTGAAATGGTGATGGCGTGAAAGGGTTCGAGCTGAGGTGTCATGCCCGAGGGCCTAGCACCGGGCATGATGCGGCGCAAAGGCGCTGGAGTTGACATCCGGCGGCCTGCGCGCGAGCCTTGCGTGCTGATCCGGGCGGACCAATCGCACCGGACAGTGGGAGAGCCAGACATGTCCACACCATCCGCGAGCGCGGGTGCGCCGCCGCAGCTGCCCTTGGGGCAGGCCGCCATCGTCACGCTGGGCGTCATCGTCGTCATCGCCGGGTTTGTCGCGCTTGGCGCATGGCTACATGTCACGCCGCTCTACGCGGGCTTCCTGCTGCTGTGGGCATGGTCGGCGCTGCACCAGCTTTCAATGAGGGCATTGCCAGGCGCGCTCATCGGTGCGCTGACGGGCGCGGGCATGAGCTTCCTGCTCCAGACCGGCGCGGCCACCGGCAATACGGCACTCGTCATTGCGGCGCTGCTGTTGATGGTGGGCGCGGTGTTCCTCGTCGTCGCAGGCCGCGCGACACTCGTATGCAACCAGAGCACAATGCTGTTCATCACCGTGCTCAACGCGCCGGTGATCCAGAAGGGCGAGGATTTCCGGCAGGTGATCGTGGCCATCACGCTCGGCGCGCTATGGTTCGGCGTGGTCGCCTGGGTGATCAGCCGGATCGTGCCGGCGCCCTCAACGGCGGCTGCAGCGTCCTAGCACTTCGCCTGCGGCTGGGTCGGCGAGGGATTCTTGATGCCGGTCAGGTCGCGGTCATCGCGAACGTAAAGCGCTGCTTCCTTGCGGATGACCTTGGAGGGGATAAGGCTGCCGAGAAAGAACGGCTTGTAGTTGTAGGCGACCTCGACGAACATGATCGCCGTACTGGGATCGGCAGTCATCTTCGTGGTCGTGTAGCCCATTCCGGCGAACGAAGTTCCGGTGAGGCCGGTGCCCTCCACACCATAGCGCGAGACATAGGCAGTATTGCCCCAGCATCGCTGCCATGCGATCCACTGGCCGCCGCTGCCGTTGACCTGGAGGCTGGAGACGATCACACGGCCGCGCTGCGGAATCTGGAGATCTTCCGCTTGCAAGGCAGCGCCGCGGAACACCTGATTCATGTCGAATTCGCGGAACAGAGGTGCACCGTTCACCTGCGTCTGCTTGGCCCTGCTCGCGTTGTCCGCAACCGTGATGGCGAGCTGATTGAGCCGCACGTGGATCAGCGCAAGGTTCACCACTTCGACACCACTCAAGGTGAGCGCCATCAGAAACGGCATGGCAAGGCCAAGCTCGACCGCGCTCACTGCGGCAGTGCTGCGGGCGAGACGGTGGGCAAAGCGGCCAAACCGGCCCGATGTCACGCCGCCTGTCCGGCGGTAATGCATCATGTCGGACATACCGATACCCCCGTGCGGGTGGACTGTGTCGCGTAAGGCTGGTTCATCAGAATGGTCGTCTGGGGGACCGTCTGATACTCCGGCAGGCCGAACATCTTGGCGAAGCCGAACCACTGCTTGTACGAGACGGTGACAGTGTAGACGACAATGTCGTTCGCACTGCCAAGGCCGGTCTTGCCCAAATCGGCGTCCCAGGTGTTGTTCCCGTTCATGTCGACGAAACATTCCTTGTTATCGTAGACACCATTGCCGTTGCTGTCGGTAAAGTCCTCGGGTTTGCCCACCGAGGTGAAGTCGGCGTAGTTCTTGCGCGTGAACGTGATGTTCGCTGTCGGCATGACGTACTTGATCGAATTGGCCACCAGCGTGTCGAGCGTGGTCTGGTTCGTCTGCCCGCTCTGCAGCGAGGACTTGCGCGCCGCGGCATTGATCGACCCGGTGAGGACGGTGCGCACGTAATAGCCCTGCGCCACTTGCAGCGAACCGAACACGATGAGGAACAGGATCGGCGCGGTCAGGCCGAACTCGACCGCGCTGACCCCACGCTTGTCCCGCAGCAGCGACCGCGTGCGCATCCGGCGCAGGACGCCCGGGAGGAAACGATGAGCCATCACTTGTTGATCCGCAGGTCGGCCACCTGGCCGGCAATGAACTTGAAGGTGTTGTTGAGCGCGGTCGTGTCGCTCGCGTAGTACGCGCGCCCGGCCGTCGCGCAGGTCTGCATCTGCGTGGTGATCGCCGTGCCGAAGCCGATCAGCCACACCGTGTAGCCGGCGTTCTTTGCCTTGGTGCAGGCCGCGAGGAAGCGGTTGTTGTGATAGTTGGTCAGCGTGGTGTTGTTGGAACCATTCGGCGCGACGCGGTTGTCGTACAGTTCCTGGCCATAGGCACTGTAGGCTGTGGTGGTCGGCGCCATTTCACCGTCGGTCATGAAGATGATATGGCGGCTGACCGAGGGATACTTCACCGGGTCGGCATTCACATTCGACTGGAAGATGCCGGTCGTGCTGCCAAGCCGCGCGCCCCACAGCATGCCGATGTCGTGATAGGTGCTGCCATTGGCGACCAGAGTGTTGACATAGGTATCCAGCCAGCTCGGCACCACGGTCGGATTGGTGGTATCGACTTCGGTGAACAGCATCGCCTTTGGCGGGCACTGCGAGCCGACGCGATAGGTATCGCTCTGCAAAGATGTCTCGGTGCGCGAAACGACATTGGTGCTGCCGCGATACCATTCGAGATCGTTCTCGTTGAGCTTCCACTGCGTGGTAGGATCAGTGGAGACCGGAGCCGAATCGATGTCGAAGTCCTTCGCGCCGCTCGGCACCGGGTTCATGGCGAGGTTCTGCACCGTCTGGCGCTCCTCGATGCAGCCGTCCCATCGCGCATTGGTAATCGTGAGGCCTGAAACGCCCTGCGTGCCGTTCAGGGCGGCTAGCGCAACCATATCGTAAGTCGTGCGTGTGGGGACCGTAGTCGTCGCGGAAACATTGGTTACGACTGGAACTGTACCCATGCCCTTGAACGCCCTCACATCGATGGACGTGTTCTGGAAGATCCAGTTGGTGAACTGGTAGCGCAGCTGGTAATTCGTGGTCGTCGCCGTGGAGACGTTGCGCACGCATGTCCCGATCGCGGAGCTGCCGGAGCCGGAGGTCTTCGTCCATGAGCGGTACGAGTAAGTGGCCCAGGTCGTGTCGGCAGGCGGTGGCCCTCCGGCGACAGTGGCCGGATTGCTGCCCGCGGTCGGGTAGCTGTTGGTGCCGTAGCTGTTGCACTGCGTTTGGGTAATCGCCGAGCCGAAGGTCTGGGTCGTGGCGGTGGCCGGACCGGTTGTGCCGATGTAGACGGGCGTATCGAACTTCGCGAGCGCGGTCTGGAACGGTTGCAAATCTGCGAAGTAGCTCGTCGGCATTTGCCCCGCGGCGACGATGCCACCCAGATTGACAGTCGCCGTGTAGGGTACGAAGCCGAAGCGGATGCGCGTGTTGGTCTTGTCGACGACGGCAGCCGCGACGGTCTTGTAGAAATTGCGGATCGCGTCGCGCAGACCCATGATCTTCGACGTGCTGCTGCTGTTGCAGTTGGTCCCGTCAGGATTGCACGCCATCGAGCCGGTGGTGTCGAGCACGAACATCACGTCCGCGCTCGCCATCTGCAGTTCGGCGCTGCATTGCACCGTCAGCGTGATGCTCTTGAATCCGAACACGCCCATGATCACCGTGGGCATCTGGGTTGTCGCGGTACCGCTGATCGCGCCGGTGCCGCTCGAAGCGGTGGTAAAGGTGACGTTCTGCGAATTGGTGGCAAGCGGGTTGAAGTTGAAGTTGAACATCTTGTTCGCCTTCGCCGTCTCCGACGTGCCGTACGTACCCGAAGTCGCCATCGCCTTGCGGCCTGCCAGCACGCCCGCGTCGCAGGCGTTCTGCAGGCTCGTCTTGGTCATGTAGGCGCGCGCCATGTCGGTCCCGCTGCCGACAAGGCTGACGAGCAGGATGATCGTGGCCAGCGCGATGCCCATCGTCGTGCCCGCCGTATCGCGCAGCAGGCTGCCGATCAGGACACGCATCACGGCGCGGATCTGGCCTTCCGGTGCATTTGAGCGGCGCGGCATCTGGCGTTCGTCCTCCAAAGGCAAGGCCACCTCCCCCAAACGCCGCGACTCCGCCCAGACAGACGGAAAGCGGGCACGAGGGTGACCCAATCTCAGTCCATGCAGGCCAATCGCCTTCCAAATCGTAAATTTGCTGAAAAAACTTGTCTCCGCAGCCTAACGCAGACGCCGCAAGCACGGCGGCGGCAATGGTAAACGCGCTGGTAGCGCTCAGGCGCAGCGGGTTTGGCAAGAGCGCGCGGAACGCAGCACCGAGGGTTTCACGGTGGTGCAATCCCCGATCAGGTTACCTTCGCCTCGCTCGGCATTCCCTTCTCAGCGCTCTCTTCCACCCAACAGAACGCCCTGATCGCGGCAAGCAAGGTGAACCACGCCGAGCATGCCCGCGCCAAGCCAGACAAGCCGCCCGCCAAGGATCAGGAGCGACCCGGCAAGCTCGACCGCGATGGTCAGCGCGGCGCGTGTGCAGCGGCACCGTGGGGATCAACGCGCATGGCCTGCTTGATGTGGCGCTGCCCTTTGGCGGCATGAATCAATCGGGATTTGGCCGGGAATACGGCGCGGAAGGCGTGCTGGCCTATACCGAACTCAAATCGGTGGCCGCGCTGCTGGGGGCCTAGCGAGGCTGGATGAGGCGCCTTCTCGAGGCGGGCGCCACATCAGGAATCGACCGTGCCACCGCGCGGCCTAGCCACGCGGCTCGCCCATGCGCACCAGATCGGCGAGCATCCGGGTGGTCGGCGTGGCCACGTCGGCCTGCTCGGCCATGCGCACGATCGCGCCGTTGATCGATTCGATTTCCGTCCGGCGTCCGGCCAGCCGGTCCTGCAGCATCGAAGGCTTGTGTGCCTTGTGATTGGCGAGTGCGAAATCGATCTTGGCGAGGACACGTGCCGCCAGAAAACAGCCCATGGCGCCCGCGCCGACAATCGCAATTTTCGAGATCATGATCTGGTCCCTTACGTGTACGCGCGAATTTTCGGGGATCGGTGGAGGTCGTCAATCATGCATCGGGAGAAAGTTCAGAATCATGCGTGCAGCCTGCGGCAGGAGGCCGGTACGCCGACGGTAAAGCAGCATCTGCCGCTCGGTTTCGAGCGCCGGAACGTCCAGCTGGCGCATGGTCCCGCTGGCGAGGTGCGGCGCCACAAGCGGACCCGGCAGCCAGCACAGCAGGCGGCTGGCGGCGGAGACCGCGATCATGGTTTCGACCGAGGCCGTCTCGACCGGGACGGGCGGCATCGGCAGACCGTGCTCGCGAAAACGGCCGGCAAAATGGACGCGCGGGGTGGCGGTGGAGCCGGGCATGACCCAGCTCTCGGCGGCAAGGTCCGCCATGGTGGGGTTATCGGCAATCGGGTTTTCCGCCGCGCAGAACACACCGAACCGGTCGGTGTAGGCGCAAGTGCCCACGGCCTCGACCGCGTCGGATTCGAGCGGTGCGGCGGTGACTACCAGATCCACCTTGCGATCGAGCAGCGCGCCGAGCAGATCGCCGTCAGTGCCTTCGCGCATTTCGACCGAGAGATCCGGATAGGCCTCGATCAGGGCGGCGGCAGCGCGGGTGACGAGCGTGCGCATCACCGCCGCCACCGCGCCGATGCGCACCACGCCGCGCCGGAGCCCGCGCAGGGCGTCGAGCTGATCGCGTGCGGCCTGCATCTCGAATGCGAGGAGGCGGGCGTGTTCGAGCAGGATCTCGCCCGCCGCCGTCACGACCATTCCCTTGCTCTGCCGGTCGAACAGGCGGTGGCCCAGGTTCTGCTCCATCCCCTGTATCATCCGGCTCAGCGAAGGCTGGGTGAGGTGGACCAATGCCGCAGCGCGGCCCAGACTGCCGGTCTCAGCAACGGCAAGAAAGGCGCGAAGTTGACGTTCATCAAAAGTCATACGCTCAACGTATGGCTTTTCCCAAAGAATGCAATTGTAGGCATGGCAAATGCACGGCATCCTCTTCAAGAGGTCGCTGACAGCGCGGCTCGTCGGGGGAACTATGCCAACTGTTCGCGATATCACGATCGGCCTACTGCGCGAGCTGGGAATGACCACGATATTCGGCAATCCCGGCTCGACCGAACTGCCGATGTTCCGGGATTTTCCAGCCGATTTCCGCTATGTGATGGGCCTGCAGGAAAGCGTCGTGCTCGGCATGGCGGACGGCTTTGCGCAAGGCACCGGCAATGCCGCGATCATCAACCTGCACAGCTCCGCAGGCGTCGGCCATGCGCTGGGCAACCTGTTCACCGCCTTCAAGAACCAGACCCCGCTGGTGGTGACGGCGGGCCAGCAGGCGCGTTCGATCCTGCCGTATGAGCCGTTCCTCTTCGCCGAGCGGGCGACCGAGTTCCCGCAGCCGTTCGTGAAATGGGCCTGCGAGCCGGCGCGGGCGCAGGATGTGCCTGCCGCCATCGCGCGGGCCTATGTCGTGGCGATGGAGCCGCCTTGCGGACCGACGTTCGTTTCGATCCCGATCGACGACTGGGACCAGCCGGGTGAGCCGTTCAAAGCGCGCAAGGTGTATTCTGCCCGCGCGCCGGAAGCGGCGGCTATTGCCGAATGCGCCGACGCGCTGGCCCGTGCCACCCGGCCCGCCTTTGTCGTGGGCGCCGGCGTTGCGCGCGACGGGGCGTGGGACGAGGTGATCGCGCTGGCCGAGCAGCATCAGGCCGCTGTCTGGGTCGCTCCGATGTCGGCCCGCTGCAGCTTTCCGGAAAGCCACCCGCTGTTCGCCGGCTTCCTGACCGCCGGGCGTGAAGCCATCGTGGCGTCTCTTTCTTCGCACGATTTCGTGCTGGCGCTGGGCGGACCGATGAATCTCTACCATGTCGAGGGGCTGGGGCCGCATATCGCGCAGGGAACCGAAGTCTGGCTGATCGGCGACAATTCGGTTCATGCCGCATGGGCGCCGGTGGGGACGGCGATCATCGCCAACACGCGGCTGGCTTTGGCGAAGTTGCTGGAGAGTGCTCCCGCTTCGCCGCGTACCGCACCGTGCCCGCGCGCCCTGCCGCCGGTGCTCGACGGGTCGGCCATGACCGATTCCTACGTGCTTCAGCACCTTGCCGCTCTGCGCGATCCCGCGAGCGTGATCGTGGAGGAAGCACCATCCACGCGCGGGACGATGCACGATTATCTGCCGATTCTCGTCAAGGACACTTTCTATACCTGCGCCAGCGGAGGGCTAGGTCATGGCCTCCCTGCCGCTGTCGGTATGGCGCTGGCGCGGCCTGGCGAAAAGGTGATCGCAGTTCTGGGCGATGGCTCTTCGATGTATGCGATCCAGGGGCTCCATGCGGCTGCGCAGCTGGGAGTGCCGGTGAGCTTCGTGATCCTGAAGAACCGCCGCTACGAAGCGCTGCACAGCTTCGGTCGGCTGTTCGGGATGCAAACACTTGTCGGCACGCAGTTTCCCGAGCTCGATTTCTGCTCGCTGGCGAAGGGCCACGGCATCGAGGGGCGCAGCGCGGCCGATGCGGCGGCGCTCGATGCGGCTTTGCAATGGTCGCTGGCGGCGGACAAGCCGACGCTGGTCGAAGCCGTGATCGACTGAGAAAGGGGACGAGGCCGTGGATGTGACCAGGTTCGTTGACGATCGCCCCGAAGACGGGGTGTTTCGCGTCAATCGCGCGATCTTCACCGATCAGGCGGTCTTTGACCGCGAGATAGCGCAGATTTTTGAAGGTGGCTGGGTCTTTCTCGGGATCGAATCCCAGGCGGAGAACCCGCACGATTTCTTCACGACCACGATAGGCCGCGTGCCGGTCATGGTCCAGCGCGATGGCGAGGGCATCTTGCACGCCTTCGTCAATTCCTGCCCGCACAAGGGCGCGCGGCTGGCGCAGACGCGCGCGGGCAATGCGCGGCTCCATGTGTGCCCCTATCACAGCTGGAGCTTCGACAGCGCGGGTCGCAGCAAGGCCGTGAAGTGGCAGAAGGCCGGCTGCTACAGCGCGGCCTTCGAGCAGGGCGATCACGGCCTTGCCGCGCTGCCGAGGTTCGAGGCCTATCGCGGTTTCCTGTTCGGCAGCGTGGCCGCCGACGTCATGCCCTTGACAGACTATCTCGGCGAGGCGGCGAAACTGCTCGATCTCGTCGCGGACCAGAGCGAACAGGGTCTCGAACTGGTCCCGGGGCAGGTGACCTTCACCTATGAGGCGAATTGGAAGCTGCAGCTGGAAAACTGTTCGGACGCCTACCACTTCACCTCGGCGCACCCTTCCTACATCCGCGTGCTGGAGCGGCGGCAGCAGGAGATGAGTGCCGACGTGGTGGCCTCGGTCTGGGAAAACAGCGACTACTGGAAGGAAGAGGCGCAAGGCGTCGCAGGCGGGAGCTACAGCTTCACGAACGGGCACGTGCTCAATTGGGGCATCTTTGGCGTAACCCCGGCGATCCCGCTCTACGAAAGCGCCGGCGCGCTGGCCGAGCGGCATGGCGAGGGGCGGCGCGACTGGATGTTCAACATGCGCAACCTGACGATCTTCCCCAATCTGCAGGTCGCGGAAAATGCCTCGAGCCAGCTGCGCGTGATCCGTCCGCTCGCGCCGGGCCTGACCGAAATGCGCACATGGTGTATCGCGCCAAAGGGCGAGAGCGCCGCCGCGCGCCGCCAGCGCATCCGCCAGTACGAGGACTTCTTCAACCCCACCGGCATGGCGACGCCGGACGACACCGTCTCCTACGAGAACTGCCAGATCGGCTACGGCGGTACGGTGGAGCCCTGGCTGCAAGGCTATGCCCGCGGCATGACCGCGACGGTGGAAGGCGGCAACCGCTTCTCTGATCTGCTCGGCATGAACCCGGCGCGCAGCGTGCTCGCGGATTCGCAGCTTTGCGACGAGACGCTGTTCCACAGCTACTACCGCGCCTGGGCGCAGCGCATGGCCGGGGGAGAGGCGGCATGAGCAACCCGCTGACCCGCGCCGAGGCGGAGGACCTGCTCTTCCGCGAGGCCCTGCTGATCGACACGCAGCGCTTTGCGGAATGGCTGGAGCTGTTCACCCCCGATGTGGAGTTCTGGATGCCGGCCTGGCGCGACGAGAACGCCACAACCGAGGACCCGGACCGCGAGCTTTCGCTGATCTACTACAAGGGTCGCCGCAATCTGGAGGACCGGGTGATGCGCCTGACCTCAGGGCTTTCGGTCGCGTCGCTACCCCTGCCGCGCGTGGTGCATCAGGTGACCAACGTGCTGGTGCTGGAGGCGGACGAGGCCACGGCCAGCGTCTGCGCCGCCTTTACCTGCCACCGCTTCGATGTGCGGATGAACCGCACCGACTGCTTCTTCGGAAGGTACGACTACCGGCTGGTGCGGCAGGACAGCGCGTGGCTGATCGCGCGCAAGAAGATCACCCTGCTCAACGATACCGTGCCGACGGTGGTGGACATCAATTCGATCTGAGAGCGCTTGCGATTTGCTGCATGCGCAGGAGGTCTGCGATCAAATGCCCACCCCATGAAGCAATCGGACTTATGACATCATTCGAGTGGATTTCGTCACGGTACGTTTGCTGCAATGAGCTACGAACCCCTCCAGCCCGCGCCTTGTCGCGCGGCCGACAGGACTGCGCAGGTCATCACGCCCATATCCCGATTGTCAGACCATTCGCGCGCCAGCAACAGCTACTCGGGAATGGGGGAAGGTAAGCACACCCCACACGACTTGTCACAGGCTGTAAGATTTTGAAATAAGTATGTAAATTGGTCATTCTGGACCGTTCGTCGCTTTCCCGTCACTCTGACTTTCAGGTCTTTCTGCCAGTCAGGTCACCGTATCGGGAGGCGAAAACCGCACAAATCCGCACCCTTCATGTTCTTGACATGTTCCATATACCGATGTAATGTGCTTCTTACTTTCGCAGGGTGACCAGGCTCCTTCGTTTGAAGGAATCTGCCAATGATACGATTGAAGATTTGCCAAGTTTACGGCTTGGGCGAACTGCGCTCACATGAGTGCCCTGCGGTGCAAGCGAGCAGTCTGGACCCCGTGGCCGCAACGAGCGTGGAGGCGGGCCAATGATCCGTCGCACAACAAACATAACCACCCCCCATGGAAAACAACTGGCATTGCCATTTGGTCGGGAGAAGCGCTCCGAGGCGCTCCCACTGGAACCCTTCACGGTCCGCATCTCGGAGGCGATGCGCCTCACCGGACTTCGCCGGTCCAAGGTCTACGAGCTCATCGCCTCAGGCGAACTAGAGGTGATCAAAGTAGGTCGGTGTAGCCTTGTGGTGGTCGCCAGCCTGCGAGCGCTGATAGAGCGCGGGCGGCAGGCTCAATCATGATACGCTGTGCCCGAATTTGGGCCGAAGGATCGTGGCGCCCGCGCGCAACTGGTCCAGGTAGTCGGACCAGTGCTGCATCATCCGGACGCGCTCGTCCCAGTACTGACCGCGCGCGTAGGCGCGCCGGATCGAGTTGCCGTCGGCGTGCGCCAATTGCCGCTCGATCGCATCCGGATTCCAGGTCCCCATTTCGTTGAGCAAGGTGGCGGCCATGGCGCGGAAGCCATGGCCCGTCATCTGATCCTTGCTGAACCCGAGGCGCCGAAGCGCTGCGTTGATCGTGTTATCCGACATAGGCCGATCGACTGACCTCAGCGATGGAAATAGAAAATCGCTGTAGCCGGTGACCTGCCACGGGTAATTTCCTCCAGTTGCGATTAGAGTCCGGCCCTCACGAGG